>WFTL01000080.1 GCA_015485495.1 Planctomycetaceae bacterium | reverse complement strand
GTTTCCGGACGGCCGCCGAAGCCGCCAGGGATATCTGGTCCTGACCGGACGGCACGCCGATTACGGTCCGTATCCCATCGACCAGATCGTCGCCGTCCGCCGGCAGACGTCCGACTGAAACAGTCCGGCGACGGCTGCCGGCGGGGCGATTCAGGCGGGGCGATTCAGGCGAAAAATCGCGGAACGGTACAGTTTCAGACGGTTGAGCCAGAACAGCACCAGGACCCACAGGGTCAGCAGGCCGTATTTCAGACTGCGTCGAAAATTGATGCTGGAGGCTTCCTGGAAATAGCGGACCGGCACCGGAATGTCGGCCAGCCGGAACCCGGCGCTGACTGCCTGCGCCAAAAACTGCGTGTCGAACACGAAGTCATCCGAGTTGTTCTGCCAGGGAACTGTTTCCAGAACTTCCCGGCGGTAGGCGCGGAATCCGCTGTGAAAGTCGCCCAGGTTCTGCCCCAGAGCGATGTTTTCCACGACTGTCAGGAATCGGTTGGCGACATATTTCCACACGGGCATGCCTCCCTGCAGCGTTTCGGCCCGGCTGCGGATTCGAGATCCCAGAATGACGTCGCAGTTGTCCAGACGGATCAGTTCGGCCGCCACGGGGATGACGCGGCTGTCGTACTGATAATCCGGGTGGATCATCACAACGATGTCGGCGCCTCGTTCCAGAGCGTGCGTGTAGCAGGTTTTCTGATTGCCTCCGTATCCGGTGTTCCTGTCATGGACGATGACGGTCAGCCCCAGACGGCGGGCCACTTCCACCGTATTGTCTGTGCTGCAGTCGTCCACCAGAATGATTTCATCGACGCTTCCCCGGGGAATATCGGCGATGGTGCGTTCCAGGGTGGCTGCCGCGTTGTAGGCCGGCATGACGGCGATGACACAGGGAGCAGAGCGGTCTGGCATGATGCCCGTTTCTGAAACAGTTCTGAGGAGTCGGTCGATCCGGTGTCCGGCGGGAGCGTCGTCGGGCAGTCACCCGCACAGACGCCGCAGGCTGTCGACGGCCCGGTCGATCTCTTCGATCGTATTGTAGTGCAGCGCTCCCAGACGCAGAGTCCCGTCCGGTTCCAGACCGGCCGATTCTGTCCAGGGCAAAGCGTAATGGTTTCCGGCCCAGACGAAAATGCCGTCGGCTGCCAGGCGTTCGGCCAGTTCCTGCGGCCGGATCGTCTCCGTGCGAATCGACATTGTGGGGACGCGCTGATCGATCCGGTCGGGATCGGAAATCCCGTACAGTGTCAGGCCCGGAATGCTCAGCAGGCCCTCCAGCAGACGTTTCGACAGCATCTGTTCCCAGGTGGCGATCCGTTCGAAGGCCCGGTCGAGCTGTTCTGGCCGTGTGTGTGGAATCACTTCGGCCGAATCGGCTGCGGCCAGGGAGGCGATGTAGTCGACCGCAGCGGCCGCTCCGGCGATGCCTTCGTGGCACTGGGTGCCGGTCATCCAGCGGCCCGGCAGACGATCCGGAGCCGGCCGCAGGCGATACGGCCGGATGTCTTCCAGCAGATCACGGCGGCCCCACAGAACGCCGACATGCGGTCCGAAAAACTTGTAGGCCGAACAGACCAGAAAGTCGCAGGCGAGCTGCCCGACCTGGATGCGGCGGTGCGGAGCGAAATGCACAGCGTCCACGTAGACGAGGGCATCGACCGCATGGGCTCTGCGACAGATTTCACCCACCGGATGGATGGTCCCGGTGGCGTTGCCGGCCAGGCCGACGGCCAGCAGCCGCGTCTTTTCTGACAGAACTTTGTCCAGTGAATCCAGGTCCAGTGTGCCGTCGAGCGGGTCGGCCGGAACAGAGCGGACCGTGATGCCGCGGTCGCGGGCAGCGAGAACCCACGGTGTATAATTGGCATCGTGATCGGCCTGGCAGACGACGATTTGGTCACCCGGCGTCCACTGCCGCGACAGGGCCCGGCTGAGCTGGAATGTCAGGGTCGTCATGTTGGCGCCGAAGCACACTTCATCCGGATCGGGCGTCCCCAGGAAATCGGCCAGAGCACGATGAGCCGCATTCAGGATGGCATCCGATTCTTTCGACGTGGCAAACGAGGCGCCTCGATTCGCGTTGGTCTGCAGCAGGTACCGACAGACCGCGTCGGCGACGCTTTGCGGGACCTGGCTGCCGGCCGGACCGTCCAGAAAGACGGCCGGCCGGTCGCCGACCTGCCGGGACAGGGCCGGAAAACGCCGGCGAACAGCTTCCACGGGCCAGAGTTCAGAAGACGACATGGATCCACTGCCGGGAAACGACTGCGCACAAAAACGACTCCGAGGCGACCGGGGGCTTCGGAGTCGACGTGTTCAGGGAATCACGGAAACTTACTCTTCGCCGCTGTCCCCGTCGGCCGCCGCCGATGTGCTGACCACTTCCAGGTACGGCACGCTGATTTCCGTGATGCGGACGCGGGTGTACTTCTGCCGGTGACCGGTGTGCCGGCGGCTGTTCTTGCGGCGACGAATCTTCTGGACCTCGATTTTGGGTCCCTTTTCTTCGTCATCCACGACTTCCGCAGTGACCGTGGCGCCTTCGATGACAGGGGTTCCGATGATGCTGGCGCCACCCGCATTGGCCAGCAGAACGCGGTCGAACGACACGGTCGATCCGATTTCGGCATCGGCCCGGTAGTCGATGGACAAAAGATCGCCTTCAGAAACCCGATGCTGCCGGCTTCCGTCTTCGATCACTGCAAACATGTCATCACCTTCAGATTCTGGATCGCTCTGACAGTCTGAAGCACTTCAGGAGGCTTCAGTCCGGTGCCGCCGCATGCTCCGGACGGTGCGTTCCGGAGAAATGGCCGATGTCGAAGCCGACAGCCCGATTTCCTGCCGACTTCGGGGACCGCGCCGATTCCTGCTGCAGGTGCAGCAGGGGCAGTCGCGGACAACCGGGTCGGGCATTGTAGCAGCCGTCCAGGCCGGTTCGAGGGGCAAACCGGGCCGGAAACCGGGATCCGGCCCGGAATCCCGGAAATGGCGATGCCGTGCGGCCGTCATTCCGGATGGCAACGATGCCGCAGCCGGCATGCGGCCGGTCGCTTACGAAGGTGCCGCACGGAATTCCACCGGGCGGCCGCCGTCGTCTTCGCAGGTCACCCGGAGGTGTTCCGGGGGCACATCGGAGCGGGAATCGATGCGGACGCGGACGTTGCGTTCGTCCTCGATGGCAATGACTTCTTTGCGTTTTCGGTTGTTGAAGTCGTTGGCCACGCGGTCGTGGACTTCCACGATGATGTGGCTGACGTCATCCAGACTGGCGGCCGACATGACCAGCCTCATCACTTCAATCGACATGCTTTCGGCCGTTTTCACCTGACCGACGCCGCTGCAGCAGGGGCAGTCTTCGTAGACGCTGCGCCGCAGCGACGGGCGGATCCGCTGACGCGTCATTTCGATCAGGCCGAAGGGACTGATGCGCAGAACCCTGGTACGGGCGCGGTCGCGGCGGACGGCCATCCGCAGAGCTTTTTCCACATTGCGGCGGTGGCGTTCTTCCCTCATATCGATGAAATCATTGACGATGACTCCGCCCAGGTCCCGCAGGCGGATCTGCCGGGCGATTTCTTCGGCGGCCTTCATGTTCATCCGATAGGCCGTTGTTTCGGCATCGTCGTCGGCACGAAAACTGCCGCTGTTGACATCGATGGCGACCAGGGCTTCGGTCTGATCAATGACCAGGGACCCGCCACCACTGAGCGGAACATGTCGGTCCTGAATCCGGGCGATTTCGTCTTCGATTCCGTAGCTGTGAAACAGCGGTTCCGCACCCTGATAGCGCCGAATGCGGTCTCGGTGCTGCGGCATGGCGATCTTCATGAAGTCGCGGGCCCGCTGGTGGGCTTCGTCCGAATCGATCCAGACGTTGTCGATTTCGTCCGTGTAGATGTCCCGGATCGTCCGGATCATCATGTCGCTTTCTTCGTAGATCGTGGCCGGAGCGGGCGATTTTTTCACACGGCGGACGATGGTTTCCCACAGCCGCAGCAGGTAGCTGAGATCGCGTTTGAGATCCTCCTCGTCGCGGTCGACACCGGCCGTCCGCACGATGAACCCCACACCTTCCGGCGGCCCCAGGCGTCTCATGATCTGCCGCAGTTCCCGCCGCGTTTTTTCGTCCTGAATCTTGCGGCTGATGCCGACTCGCTGCAGAGCCGGCATGAGAACCAGATAACGGCCCGGAATGGACACGTAGGTCGACAGAGTGGGGCCCTTGTTGCCCAGACCTTCCTTGATGACCTGCACGAGCACTTCGCTGCCGCGCTGCAGAATGCGCTGAATGGGCGGCTTGTTACGGGCGTTGCGTTCGTTCAGATGTTTCGGAGGCCGTTTGGCGTCGCCGACTTCATCTTCCACCAGATGGCGATAGTACTGGTATTCGATGTCGCTCACATGGAGAAACCCATTGCGTCCCACACCGAAATCGACGAAGGCCGCCTGGATGCTCGGTTCGATATTGACCACCCGTCCCTTGTAGACGTTGCCGACGTAGTTTTCGGCACTGCTTCGTTCAACGTACAGCTCTTCCAGAACTCCGTCTTCCACGATGGCGATTCGGCTTTCTTCCGGCTGCAGCACATTGATCAGCATTTCTTTTTTCATCACACAGCTTTCGTTCCTGCGAACGAACAGCTCGTCCTGTCAGATCGTGTCGGTCCGGCGGCCCGAATCCGCTCCGGCTGTCCCGGATCGGCGGGCAGACGCGGGCTGGGGCCGGTCGGCGGAGCGTACCGTTCCGGACCGCTCCGGACGGCACGAGCCGATCGGTCTGCCGGATGACGGCACCGGATGAAGGAGGCTGCAGAATTCCGGGAAGGCTGCGATGTACGAGCCGCCGGAATAAACCGGTGACCGGACAGACGGTGCCGGCGGCCGACGCGGTGTGTGGGGCGTCGGCTGCTTCGTGACGAACTGTTCGTTCCTGTTTCAATGGAATTTCAGATAACAGACCAGACAGCCGCCGGTCCGTGACCGGCAGACGCCTGTTCAGAATGTCAGACAATGAGATCCGGGCAGAGACGGCCCAGTTCTCCCAGAAGGTAATGTTCGACATCCCGGGCCAGATCGAGCGAACAGGCGTGTTCGGCAATCCGTTCGGCTTCGGGTATCGAGATGTTTCGGATGACTTCCTTGAGTCGGGGCAGGGACTGCGGGGTCGCACTGAGATGTCGGAGCCCCAGTCCCACCAGCAGCGGAACAAAGCGGACATCGGAACTCATCTGGCCGCACACGGTGACCGGCCGGTCGTGGCGGGCAGCCGCTTCGACCACTGTCCGAATGAGCCGCAGAATGGACGGATCGCCGGCCCGGTACAGGCTGGCTACGGCGGGGTCCGACCTGTCCACGGCCAGAGTGTACTGGATCAGGTCGTTCGTACCAATCGAGAAGAAATCGACTTCTCTGGCGAATTCTTCCGCCAGAATCACGGCGGACGGAACTTCCACCATCATTCCCACCGGCAGGTCGGAGCAGTATTCGACGCCCTCATCCTCCAGATCCTCCATGACATCCATGAGAATCATTTTTGCCTGGCGGAATTCCAGCAGGGAAGCCACCAGCGGAAACATGATCTGCACATTGCCCTTCGCGGCCGCTCTGAGAATCGCTCGAAGCTGAATGCGGAACAGAGACGTATTCTGCAGACTCAGCCGAATACTCCGCAGCCCCAGCATGGGGTTCTGATTGCCGTCGAAGCGGTCTTTGAGCTGTTTCGGTACCTTGTCGGCACCGATATCCATCGTTCGGATCACCACCGGACGGTTGCCGCATGCTTCGATCACGCGGCAGTACGCCTGATAGTGATCGTCTTCGGTGGGCTCGGCATTGCCGCCCAGATACAGGAATTCTGTGCGGTACAGACCAATCCCTTCGGCTCCCCGTTTGATGCACTGTTCGACTTCACTGGGAAACTCGATATTCCCGTAGATGTGAATGTGCACGCCGTCCTGCGTGTCGGCCTGGACATCCTCCAGCGACTGCAGCCGCTCGCGGATTTTCAGGTTCTGCGCTTCAGAGGTGCGAAAGTTTTCCAGAGACGCCTCGTCCGGGTCGATGAGCACCTGGCCGTGGTCCCCATCCAGAATCACAGTCTGTCCGCCGGAAACCCCGGCCAGGCAGCGTCCCAGACCGACTACGGCCGGAATGCCCAGAGCACCCGCCAGAATCGCCGTGTGACTCGTGTGGCCTCCGGATTCCGTGGCAAATCCCTGAACGAAGTCCGTATTCAGCCGTGCTGTTTCGCCAGGTGTCAGGTCGTGAGCCAGAATGATGACCGGAGCCGTCAGATTGCTCAGTTCTTCCCGGCTTTCTCCCAGAAGACGCTGCAGCAGACGTTTTTCCAGATCGAAAATGTCCAGAGCCCGTTCAGCCAGATACGGGTTCCCCAGGTTCTGGAGCTGTTCGGCATGCTGCCGCAGGTAGCGGCTGACAGCGTATTCCGGAGAAAAACTGCGTTCCCGAATCAGACGTTCGACTTCACCGGTCAGTTTCGGGTCGCGGGCCATCTGCAGGTGGGCGGAAAAGATGGCGGCGTACTGAGATCCCAGCTTGTCCGCAACCAGCGATTCGTTTTCTTCGATTTCCTGACACACCTGGTCCAGAGCATTCCGAAACCGCGCTACTTCGACCTCGACGGCATCCTGGGCAACATACTTCCGCGGGATGCGAAAGTTTTCCGATCCCAGTACCAGCGCAGGCCCAACCGCCACTCCGGGGGAAACCGCGATGCCATTGCGCACCTGCATGAATCGAACTCTCTGGAACAAACCGACTTAGGGTCTTCGACCGGAGGCAGAGTTTACCGACGAGGTATCCCCGATGTCGAACGAACAGGTGGCGGACGACTCAGAACGTCCCTGAAACCGGTCGGAATGCTGTGCCGACCGCAGAATTCCGGCAGCCTGCGAAAGAAAGGCGGACTCGGTTCCGGCACGATTTTCTGACACGTTATCCTGTCTGAATAACGGTCAGACCGTCAGAACCGATTGTCAGCAGGCATCGACCGAGCGTATCGCAGTCGCCGATTCTCGCTGCCGGCGGTCGAGACCGGCAGACGAAGCCGACCGGGGTTCACCGGGACCCGATGTCGACCGGTCAGAGTCCCCAGGCACTGCGTTCCGGGATTCGTGAATGGCCAGAGTCCGGTGGACCGGTGTGCCTGCGGAGGTGGTCGGAGCGTCGGCCGGGTTCCGCAGAGGAAATCCTGACGAACGCCGGTACCACTGCAGCAGCACACGCGTCAGCGGATAGGTCAGCAGGGCGCCGGCCGGTGCCACGACAAGCGTGCCTATGGCCAGGGGAGTTCCCACATCGGTGGCCAGTGTCCGAAGCGACTGCCACCAGCCGGCCAGTCCGTCGAACACCAGAATTTCCTGAAACTGTTCGAGAGTCGCGTGGCCCGTGACGAACAGACTGCCCACCTGGTAAAGACCGTAGTAGATCGGAGCGACCGTCAGAGGATTGGAAATGTAGATGAGAATCAGGGCGGCTGCCCGATTGAAGTAAAACAGACGCCGCGTGACCACCGCGAACAGGATGACTTCGATCGTCTGCAGACCGACTGTCGGTGTCAGTCCGAACAGCATGCCCACGGCCGCGCCCAGAGCCACAGCATGGGGGGTGTCGTCCAGAGCCAGAATACGTCTTAGAAACAGTCGGGGACTGGTCCAGGCTGTGAGCAGCCGACGCCACATAGTCAGGAACATCGCGCGGGAGGAAACGGAGCAGCCGACAACAACACCCGAATATAGTTCCTGGACACCGGATTCGCAAAATCCACGTCGCGAAACGGCCGCATTCCCAAAAGAAGATCGGACAGATGCAAAGACGGCACGGACTGGGGCCGGAAGGAGATCTGGCCGAAATGAGCCGGTTTTTCCGGCCGTCTGGCCGCACGAAGCACGCCGCGTCGTTTTTCCGGACAGGTTTTCTCATCCGGAAACCGGCCGAATCATTCAGGCGATCAGTTCTTCAATGACGCGCCCATGCACGTCGGTGAGCCGAAAATCCCTTCCGGCGTACCGATAGGTGAAGGTTTCGTGATCGAATCCGACCAGTTTCAGGATGGTGGCGTGCAGATCATGGACATGGACTTTGTCCTCGACAGCCCGAAACCCGAAATCATCGGTGGCTCCGTGAGCATATCCGCCCCGCACGCCGCCACCGGCCATCCACATCGTGAATCCCCAGTGATTGTGGTCGCGGCCGTTGATTTTTCCCTGGTTGGAACCCTTTTTCGGCAGTTCCACCGCGGGGGTGCGGCCGAATTCTCCGCCCCAGATCACCAGAGTCGAATCCAGAAGGCCGCGCTGTTTCAGGTCCCGCAGCAGAGCTCCGATCGGCTGATCGCACTGCTGAGCCAGACGGCGGTGCTGCACTTCGAGGTCATCGTGGCTGTCCCAGGGCTGTCCCTGACCGTGCCAGAGCTGAATGAATCGCACGCCGCGTTCCACAAGACGGCGGGCGATGAGCGTCTGTCGGGCGTGGACCCCGGTTCCGTACATGTCGTGAATGTGTTTCGGTTCCTGGCGGATATCGAAGGCGTCGGCCGCTTCCGTCTGCATCCGGAAGGCCAGTTCGAAAGACTGGATGCGGGCTTCCAGAGCGTCGTCGCCGCCGCGATTTTCCAGGTGCCGGGCATTCATGGCCCGCAGCAGAGCCAATTGGCGGCGCTGATCGCCGGGAGATGTTCGGTCGTTGCGAATGTTTTCGATGAGGCGGGCGATGTCGGTGTGCCGTGAATTGATGTACGTGCCCTGATAGATGCCTGGAAGAAATCCGGACTGCCAGTTCTGAGATTCCTGGATGGGGTAGCCATCCGGGCACATGGCGATGAAGGCGGGAAGATTCTGGTTTTCCGTTCCCAGTCCCCAGGTGAGCCAGGAGCCCAGACTGGGACGCACCTGCCGGGCTTCCCCGCAGTTCATCAGCAGCAAAGACGGTTCATGATTGGGCACATCCGCATGCATCGACCGAATCACGCAGATATCGTCGATCGACCGGGCAACATGCGGAAACAGTTCGCTGACCGGCAGTCCGCTTTCTCCATAACGGCGGAACCGAAACGGAGACGGAAAGGCGGCGCCGGTCGGCCGTTCCGTTTTCAGATTGCCGCCGGGAACGGGTTTTCCCGCGTAGCGTCTGAGCATCGGTTTGGGATCGAATGTGTCGACGTGCGACGGCCCGCCGTTCATGAACAGATGAATCACGCTGCGCACATTCGACGGCAGGGGAGCCGGGCGCGGGCTGAGAGGACCGGCGACCGCACGGTTCGGATGCAGCAGGGTGGCCAGAGCCAGACTGCCGAAGCCCATTCCACAGCGGGACAGCAGGTCGCGGCGGCTGCCGAGCGGAACCGGTGAAGATTCCTGCGGCGACGGAGCGTTCTTTGCCAGGTTCGGTACGGAAACAGGATGTCGGCCGGATCGGTTCATGTTCGGAATTTCCTGCAGACCGAAAACGCAGAGCGGAAGAATCAGTCGACAAATACGAATTCGTTGGTCAGCAGCAGGACCTGGGCGAGCTGTGTCCAGGCATCTGTGGCCTGGGGAGCGTTCTGACTGCCGAAATCTTTCACGGAATGCCATACCCGGGTGCGTTTTCCGTCCGTTTCTTCGATGTGGATGTCCGACCGGAACGAATCGTGACTGGCGGATTTTCCGCAGAATGTGACAAAATCGATCGTGTCGCCCGGCTGAACCTCAGTTCGGGAAATCCGCCGCACCTGTTTCGCGTGCCGGACCGACACGCGATCCAGCACTGTTTCCGTGTTGTGCAGGACGATCGACGTGATTCCATCTCCCTGTTCAGACGGATGTTCCAGCGTCATGCGGATTTCCAGCCGGCTCGACCTGCCGGCTGTCCAGCGGCGCACGACGCACAGGGAACGGCTGTTGCCCGGGTGACCGCCGTTGTTTGTCAGCAACGACCAGTTGTAAACAGGATCCGGCAGCGCCGGGCTTCCGCGCCAGGCTCCGTCGATCATCACCGGCAGCAGACGGAACGATTCGAGCCGTTTCAGGGACGGGCTGATCGTGCCGCAGCCGTAACTCCAGCCGGCCGCGGGATCCGGTTGATCCGAACGGATGAACTGCAGGGCCTGATGCTGTTCTTCTTCCGTCGGTGTTCTCTGCAGAATCTGCTCGTACAACTGCCGGACCGCGGCAGCTTCCCCGGCGCCGGATTCCCGGGCGGTCCGGGCGGCCGCTTCCGACATGTCGAGAATGAAGGGGCTGTTGAGCTGAAACAGGGCCTGCTGGGGCACGGTGGTTTCGTACCGCTGCGGGGCATGAGCGTCCGGACTGGCGAAATCGAAAGTGCGGAACAGGCCCGGCAGGTTCTGGCGATCGATCCGTGCGTACACCGTGCGGCGCGTGGAAAACGGTCGGGTGGTGATGTCCACGGATGGTCCGCCCAGAGCGGGGTCGAGGCATCCGGCGGCAGCAAGAATGGCATCGCGGTGGGCTTCGAAATCCAGCCGGGTTCGCGACATGCGGGCCAGCAGCCGATTGTCCGGATCCACGGTTTCCGCATCCGGTCGCCGATCGGCGGACTGACGCCAGGTTTCCGATGTGACGATGTGCCGGATGAGCCGTTTGACGGACCAGTCGTGGTCCATGAACCAGGCCGCCAGGTGATCCAGCAGCTCCGGGTGCGACGGCGGATCGCTCCGCATACCGAAGTCGCTGGGAGAACGGACCAGCGGATGAGCGAACAGATGGCCCCAGATGCGGTTGACGGCGACGCGGGCGGTGAGAGGATTGCGGCGGCTGGTGATGGCCCGGGCCAGTTCCAGCCGGCCGCTGCCATCGGTGAACGGTTCAGGAGCCACCTCAGAAAAGGCTGTCAGGAAACGTCGGGGGACCGGATCGCCGCGTCGTGCGGCGCTGCCTCGCACGAAAATCACCGGTTCCCGGGGTTTCGGACGGTCCACCATCCGCAGCGGCGAAGGAGCATCACCCGGTTCCATGGAAGAATCGAAAATGCCGTACAAAGAGTAATAGTCGGCGGAAGGAACCGGATCGTATTTGTGATCATGGCAGCGGGCACAGGTCACGGTCAGGCCCATCATGCCCCGCATGGTGACATCGATGCGGTCGTCGATGATGTCGTGCGGATTGTTCAGAAAACGGCGGCCCAGCGTCAGAAACCCCATGGCCGCCAGATCCTCCGGAGTCTGGTCGTCCGGAAAACGGTCGGCAGCAAGCTGGCGTGTGAGAAACTCATCCCAGGGCATATCGCTGTTGAAAGCGCGAATCACCCAGTCACGGTACCGCCACGCATCGGGATAGTTTCGGTCTTGGCGAAACACGTAGCCTTTCGTGTCGGCATAACGGGCCACGTCCAGCCAGTGCCGGCCCCAGCGTTCGCCAAAGTGCGGTGATGCCAGAAGACGGTCCGTCAGAGCGTCCAGCCATGCATCCGCTGTTGAATCGCTCTGCTGCGCAGCGGCCCGCAGATCGTCTCTGTCCGGCGGCAGGCCGGTGAGGGCCACAGACAGGCGGCGAACCAGAACACGCAGGGGAGCCCGAGGCGAAAGATCGAGTCCGTGTTCCGCCAGCTTTTTCCGAATGAAGGCATCGACCGGGTGTCCCGGTCCCGGCGGATCCGGACGCGTCACGGGCTGCCAGGCCCAGTGGGTGCGCCAGTCGGAACGTGCATCCTGGATCCGCCCGAATTCGGATGCTTTCGGCCACACGGCACCATCCTGAATCCATGTCCGGAAGGCGGCTGCGGCACCCGATGGCAGCGGGCTGTCCGGCGGCATCTGAACATCGTCTTCGTTCCAGGCGATCACCTGCAGCAGGCGGCTGGATTCCGGATCCGACGGATCCACCAGTGCGTCGTGATGATCCGTTCCTTCCAGAACGTGCGCACGAGAATCCAGGCGAATGCCGGATTCCTGTCTGTCCGGTCCGTGGCATCGGACACAGTGCGCGACAAGCAGCGGGCGAATGTGTGCTTCGAAATAGTCGCTCCGGTCGTTGGCAGACAACAGGCCGGTGGACAACAGAACAAACGCTGCGGCGATGCGAACAGGCATACCGGACGAAAGGCTGGTTTCAGGAGAGTCGGGGCAGGGCGGGAAAAAACAGGCAGGGAACCTGATGATACCAGGGAAGCGGTGGTCGTGTGAAGGATGTGCCAAAGGAATCGGGCGGCGGCGCGGCAGGCCGGTGTTGCCGGTCGGTCAGCGTTTCTGTCGCAAAGTCCGCAGAACCGGGAAGACATCCTGCCGCACCCGAGGAGAAGGTTCGTGGAAAATGACCGGCCGCGGCAGGATCATGGCCGCCAGATCCACGATGTCGGCAGTGGCCAGAAGTCCGAAGCAGAATGCTTCAGGGAATTCGCTGGCTCCCCGGTTTTCTTCAATGAGTTCTTTCAGGCTGCCCCACGAACCGCGGACTTCCACCCGATCGATCGTTTCGGGCGCGGCTGCTCCGGCAATGAGTGCGATGAGTGAACTGCGGGGGCCATCGGCAATCAGGCTGATTTCAGCCGCTCCCTGTTCTTCACGGGCCCGGCGGGCCAGGCTGAGAATCTGTCCGGCCTGAATGCCCAGCGGTCGTTCCCCGACGCTCGAGACCAGCAGCGCCCAAAGAAAGTCCCGGTCGCCGATTTTCGATTCTCCCAGGCCGAACGGGTCCACGGCCAGAACACGGTACCCGGCAGACAGGAGAATCGTCGTGTCGAAAACACATGCGGCCCGTCCCTGATCGGAAAACACGATGGCCAGCCGGCGCGGATCGGACTGCGGGGTCGTGATTTCCACGGCCGGAACCGTCCAGGAACCTTCGATCCGCATCCACTGCCACCGGATCGTGGCGATTGATGTGGTCAGGGACGAATGGGTGACGGCCAGTGTTTCATCGCGGGGCAGCCGCACGACTTTGCGCAGGGCGGACCGCCGCTGCGTCTGCCAGACGGTCAGTCCGTCAGCGGATGGCAGCGGCCGTCTGATCTGCTCGCTCAGCCGAAGTGCCAGGCGGTGAAAATCCAGATTGTCTTCCGGCAGGGGCACGTGGAGTTCGTCCGGTGTCTTCAGTTCGCTGCGGCAGGCGATTTCCGTCCGCGGAAATGCCGGGTCTTTCGGAAAGAAGAAATCGTGCAAAGCTCTGTAAAGAGCCTGTCGATTGTCTTTTTCGAAATTGTGATCGCCCGGCTGCAGGTTGACATGGCTGCGCAGCCGGTCAGTCTGTCCGTACAGCCGGTACACCGGCATGGCGGCTTCCAGCAGAGGCGGGAGAGCGTGTTCGGCCCGAAAGCAGCACCCGTCTTCGGCGTTCATCGTCAGCAGGATCGGCCGGGGAGCCATCATGGCTGTCAGGTGGGAATAATCCGCGATGGCTGCGAAATCGCAGGGGGTCTGTTCGGAATCTCCCAGGTCAGATGGAAACTGCGTGCGCGTTGCGAAATCCGAATAGCCGGCTACGGGGTTGCAGAAACGGACGCGCTCATCCAGAGCGCTGATCACGATCGTCTGCCAGCCTCCTCCGGACAGACCGGTCACAGCCACGCGTTCCGGGTCGGCATGAGGATGGTTCAGGAGGAGGTCGAGGCCGCGCGACATGGCCAGATAGAACGGAGCCAGACCGCTCTCCCCGCACAGATCGATCTGGTTCATTCGGTAATGATCGAACCCGGGAGCCTGAAGCTGTCCCATGCCCAGCCATTCCACATTGAGAGCGATCATGCCGCGTTTTGCCTGGTTGATGCAGCGGATCTGTTTGTAGTCGGCCGCTTTTCCGCCGGCCCGATCGTGCCCGTTGACATTCAGGATCACCGGGACGCGGCCGCTGAGGTCATTCGGTTCGTACAGCAGAGCCGGAACCCACATTCCGGGCAGAACTTCATACCGCAGCTTTCGAATGTGGTAGCCTGGCCCTCCGGGAATCGTGTCCGCCCATTCGACCCGCGCAGATGCCTCACGCCAGCCGGCCGCCTGGCTGCCCCGAAAAACCACTTCCGACAAAAGCCGTTCACGCAGTGCTGATGCGTACGCCTGCCATTCGGCTGCGGAACGCACGGCCGGCATGGGAACCAGACGCGATCGAATGAATCCGGCGGCTTCCTGCTGCGGGCGTTCCGAATCGATCAGACGCCTGGACAGAACATCAGACACCGAAAATTCTTCTGCGGCCGGAACCGATGCGGCCGGCAGACAGACGGTCAGAACAGCAAGCGAACGGCAGAAAAGCTTCATCACAGGTCATTCGTCCGGTGACACACGGGGCGGCATCCTGACAGACGGACCACCGCAGAGACCCGTATTCAACACGGAAACGCGGGCGACACCAGCCGAAACCGGAAAAAGGTGCGGCGGCGCCCCGGCCGATTCAGCGGCTGCGTGCCAGCGGCTGTGTCTGGATGCCCATGAGTCGGCCCAGATTGGTGGGCGTGGGCGGCCCGAAGCGCGGTTCCACGGACACCGCGGCTCCCACGTTCCCCTTGCTGGTATCGATCCCGAATCCCATGTGGATGATCCAGTCAAGACCGACGCGGCTGAGCGTGACGGAGGATCCTCGGGATTCTCCCTGTCCCACGTCGTAGGAGAACGCGGCGGTGGAAATCCATTTCGGACTCATGCGGTAACTGTAACTGGCCGTGATGATTTCGCTGTCCAGAAAATGCCGGGCCTGGACGTGCCGGTAAGCCACATACACGCTGCCACGTGTGCTGCGCTGGCTGAGTACGCCCACGTTGTAGTAATTCTGCGAATTGCTGAAGAAGTCCCAGGTGCCGTCGGCCAGCAGACTCGTGCGGTCATTCAGGTTCCAGCGGTAGTTTCCGTACAGCAGTCCGAAATCCTCCCCGAAGTTGTCAGCCGGATCGGCGAAGTACGTGATGCCGGTTTCCCAGATCATCCAGTCGCGAATCCGGGGATTCTGCGGCGGTCCGACTTTCGTCTGCAGACGGTTTCTCCACCGCATCCGCACGACCTGAAGATCGTTGACGAGTTCGTGGTACGGAGCACTGACCCACAGCCCGGCTCCGTTGCGCACCGCGTAATAACGCGGATCGAATTCCGCCGGAACCAGACCGGGAAAAATCTGCAGCACCGCGCGGTTGCGCAGTCGTTCCTGAGAGTTTTCATCGATTTCGTTGTACTGTGCGATCTGTGCCAGGGGACGGGACGTGTCGGTGAGAACCCATTCCACGGACTGTTCGCTGCGGTGAGCCAGACCGTTCAGATTGAACAGTTCGCTGGTGACGAACGGCATGACTTTCGTGGCGGTCAGTGTGGCCCGGACACCGGCACTGCCGGTGAACCGGCTGATGTCGGAATCCAGAAGACCCTGGTCCCACCAGGCCGCTTCGCCCATGATCCAGGGGCTGACGGTGACCGGCCCCATCTGGAAAGGCGCATCGAGGCGGTGGCGGGTCATGGCGACCAGTCCGTCCGCATCGAGCACATACGGTGTTCCGGCCAGAGTGGGGGAGAACGGGTCGGCCGGGTCGGTGGGCAGCGTCGCCGGATTCAGGCGGGCATATCCGGCACTCGAATGCGAACTCCAGTAGACGGTCCCGTCCAGCAGCGGGACGGAAAATCCGTACAGATCGCCGCGCGGCAGCCATTCGGTCGTGGTCTCGAATGTGTTGAGCTGCGGGCGAATCCACAGACTGCCGCTGAAGGCCCCGCTGTCCTTCCGTACGCCGGCCAGCGTTTCCACGTCCTTGTCGCGGTCGAATCGGTATTCGTCGTACTGTTCCAGATAGTTCCGGTCGGACAGAAACCCAATTTCTCCAAACAGTGTCAGGCCGTCCGGCAGACGCTGGCGATGCCGGGCGATGATCTGTCCGCGGTTCTGGTCTTTGGGGATGAGGGCACGGCGGTCGAGGCCCAGATTGTCCAGACCGCCGTCGTACTGGTACATGCCGCGAAACTCGCCCGTGACCTGGCCCATCCGGTTCTGAAAACGGTACAGCGCTTCTGATCCGACCGCCGGTCCCCGCAGGGAGTAATAGTCCAGCAGCAGATCCCACCGGGTGCCGGGAGGCACATCCACTTTGACCAGACGCGTCAGATCCCAGGCTGTCCGTACCTGAAATCCGAACACGCGATCCTGACGAACGGAGGCCTGGCGGATGGGGATGCCCGGATCTTCTGCCGGCACGCTCAGACGCGGAATCGCCAGAAGCGGCAGATCGCCGATGAGCAGCCGGGAGTCTTCGGCCGTGATCCAGTACGTCGGACGTCCGTCGCCACGTGACCGACTGCCGAAGACCGCCGGGCCGGGTTCCACATAGATGTCTCGGGATTCGATTCGGTATCCCGGTTTCCCGTACGGACTGGTTGTCGTCCAGGCGTTCTGAGCGTGGAACCGGTCCGGTCCCAGTTGCCGAAGACGTTCGGCACGGACACGAAAATCGCCTCCGGTCTGCGGTATCCGGGCCCGCAGTTCCGCATTCAGCAGAAGCGATCGTCCGTTCGTGCCGTCGTAGAACGCATGCGTGGCCCGAATGGTGTTGCTCTTGTGCCGGACAACGATATTGCCTTCCAGGTAGACCTGGAATTTCGTGCTGGCGGACTGAATGAGCGGCAGGCCGCTGCGGATGTTGCTGATGTCCTGGTCGTCGCTCTGAATCCAGATGACCACGTTGTCGGCCGACAGATCGACCACGGCAGCCGGAATGATTTCATTGTCGACGGTGATTTCGGTGCCTTCCACCAGGACATTGACACCTCCGGTGATCACGATGCAGGTTTCGGGCGGAACGGTGTCCCGGGATTCGATCGAACCGAGCTGAAACGGCTGGCTGGTGCGCGGTCGAATGAACACCCGCCGCGTGGGACTCAGCGGAACCTGCAGCGGATGGTCAAACCCGGATGGTGCAGCCGGATCCGGCCGCAGGGCCAGGCTGAGTCCGCCGCCCGCTGCCGGCAGTTTTTGCAGAGGCCAGGCGCGCTGGCGGCTTTCCAGCATGAGGGCGGCCGGTTCGGAAATCGCGTGGCTGTTCGTCGCATCAGATTCCACCGGATGATGGCTCTGCAGACGCAGCACCCGGATCGAACCGACTTCCCGTTCATCACCGTGCTGCACCACCACACGCTGAGACGGCGATTCCCAGGCGACAACACGGACGTCCCGCAGCGATTCGGTGGTCTGTTCAAACACCACAATCTGGTGCGCTTCGATGGAAAGCGGACCCTGTGTCAGAGTCGCCCGGCCCTGACACAGCCGCACCAGAAGACCGTCCTCCGACTGCCAGACCTGTTCCATGGTTCCCGACAGCCGAATCACGGCCTGAATGTCGTTCGCATAGACGGGCAGGTCGGTCTGAGCGCACAAAGAGCGGCAGGTCGCCAGCAGGATGGCTGCTGTGAGACCCGTCAGGCGGATCCGAACAGAAAAGGGAACGGACATGCGGCTGGAATGGCTCGCCAGAAACCAGGGCCGGACGAGACGGGTGCATGGAACCATGCACGTGGGCGACGCTGAGCGAACAGACGTCCGTCAGCATCACGGCAGAGAATGGAGGAGAGAGCGACAGCGAAAATCAGAAGAAAATTCACCGTCCGGACTATACGCCCGATCCGGAAAACCGGTCAAGACCGTCTGGATTTGGCGTGATGTTGTAACTCCTGTTTGTCACAGGAGTTGCATCATTCCGGCCGATGCTGCCGGAACGGCCCGGGGCCGAACCAAAGAAAACCCCGGTCGCCAGGACCGGGGTGAACAGGATTCGCTGCGGAACCGGATGACAGCCGGTGCCATTCACAGAGCCAGCGGGGCTTCCAGTTCATAAAGGGCCGCGTTGATGTCGCGTCGCAGATAATCGATGTGTTCGCGGTCTTCGGTGCGGCAGCGGACGAGGAACTGGTTGACTTCCGACCAGACCTGGTTCAGCGCCTCAGATTCACGCCGCAGTTCGGTCAGTTTCGGGCGTTTCTGCAGCAGTCGATGCATCTCACGGCATCGCAGTGCGAAACGGTCCACGGTTTCCAGAGCGTCTTCACGCCAGGCCTGACGGTCCCGATTCAGCCAGTTACGGACATCGAACCGCAGATGGTCGGCCAGATTGTCCAGAGTGGCTGCCGTGTCGATGAGTTTCCGGCTGTCGACGGATGTGACTGTGCCGCCGATGTGCAGTTCTGCCCGCAGAGAGGCGATGCTGTCTTCGATTTCCCGCAGCACGACCCGGCCGGCCTCGCTGCGCAGCGGAGCGAACGCGCGGATAAACTCGTTCCCGTACTGTTCCACATACGTGTAGCTTTCCATCAGGGCTTTCTCGTCTTCCTCCTCACTGACGGTCTGCTTGAAGTGCTGGACCGTTCCGTAGAAGTCTCCTGCGGTGTCCAGAATGGAATCGACGTTTTTCAGATCGACGACCAGCCGCAGCGGTGTGCGGCTGAAGAATTCGTCCACATCGCGCATCAGCGTATCGGCCAGCTGCTTCAGACGTTCACGGTTGGTCGTTCGTTCCAGCCACAGCAGGTCGTGGATGCGGGAATCCGTATCAGAGATGTTCCGGATGTGCCGCTGAATGTATCGGTTGTCCACCGACCTCAGGTCCTTCAGCAGCACCTCCCACATGCGGACGAACCGTGTGTATTCGGATACCGTGCGTTCATAGGAGGCTCCGTCCAGCACCAGATCCCTGACCTGTCTCACCTGCTGTGCCAGTTTGCGGGCATCGTAGGTGATCGTGTCGTTGCGGCGACGGCTGTCGTACTGCAGTTCCTGAACGAGATTCTCGATCGTGATCTGCAGACGAGCCAGTTCGTTCACCAGGGAGCGACGATCGAGCTGCGGGGCCAGACGGAACATTTTTTCCATACGCCGCGCCTGGCCGTCGATCCGATTGACGATATCCAGAGTCTGCCGGCTGACACGCGGTGCCTGTCCGAGCTGATGGGACAGGAGACGCCAGTCGCTGGACAGTTCGCGGATCACCGGCAGCAGACGTTCCAGTGAACGTCCGTCTTCCAGATCCTGAACGATGTAACTGGCACCGGTTCTCAGTTTGCGGACTTCGGACAGGCTGCCGGCCAGTTCCCGGCTGCGCTGGGCGTCCCGCCGCAGGGACCGGTAAAGCCGTTCCGTTTCCGAAATGGCTTCTTTGAGCAGATTGATGAGAGCTCGGACATCGACATTGTCCAGGTCGACATCGTCGAGAGATCGGTCGCTCGAGTCGCCTCGAAAATCGAACCCGGGGTTGCCGCGTCCGCTGGCATCCAGTTCAAAACCGGTCCGCTCCAGACTGCTGACGCGGGCACGTGTTCTCTGGCCGTGGGCGGAAGAAACGGCGAGCCCCAGCGCCAGTACTCCCACCAGTACGGGCTGCATCCGGAATTGAAGATGGCAAATCTGCATTGTGGAATCCTTTCCGGTCACCGCCGAATCTCGGCAGATCCTCCCTGGCAGCAGACCGTTCCCCCGTGGAACGGTCTGACGAACTGTCACCGCAATGGCCTCAGCCGGGCAGTTTACGCAAAAAACGTTTTCTGACGGAACAGGAATTTCCCGGGGCCGCTGCCCGCGGGCTTTCCGCCGCCTTTCGGTCGGCCGAGGTCGGCCGGATCAGCAGAAAAGGTGGTTCCGCCCCGGATGCCCGCCGTTTCTGCCGAAAGTCAGATCCGACTGTCCGGTGAGGATGTTTCGGGATCGGCCGCATTGATGGCCCGAACATAGTCGGCCCACGATTTCAGTGTGACGTCCAGAACTTCGACAGAACGGTCCGACAGGCGGTGCGCGGTCGGTGAACGAACGACTTTCAGTGACACCCGGTCGCCGGGACTGTAACGCCGCAGCGTTTCCACAAGGTCATCGAAACTGCGAATGCGTGTGTCTTCGACGTGGGTGATCAGATCGCCAGGCCGCAGGCCCGCGGCGGCGCCGGAACCGAACGGGGTGACGCCATGGACACCGCAGCCGGAAGACACGACGGCCGCCCGGGAACGGATCCCCAGCATCACTTCGCCCCGCTCCTGAACCTGTGCTCCGTAGGCTCCGCGCAACTGCCCGGTTTCTTCTTTGGTCAGGCGATGGCCTTTGACGAGAAAAACGATGGCCATCGGTGGTGTGCCCGTGGGGCGTCCGGGAAAGCGGCCGCGGAGACGCAGGTTGCGGGCTGCCTGGCCGTTGACAGCCTGCGGATGAAGGCCCGGCAGGCGATCGAGCAGTTCGCGTCCCCGGGTCCCGCCCTTCCATTGGGCCGTGAGAAAAATCTGCAGGGTGGGAGCGCCCAGATCGAACGCATCCGGAAACTGCATGGCCATTCGAGCGGTGGTTTCCGGTCGCACAATCAGCGCGCCGTGTTCTTCCAGCGCCTGCAGGGTGTGAATCTGACGTGGTCGCCAGTGAACGGCCAGCAGCCACTGTGCTTCGCTTCGGACGATGGGCCGTTCACAGACCGCCAGTTCTTCAAGACATTCGCAGACGTTCGCCAGCCGGAGCCCCCGACTCGTGACCAGCAGTTGTTCCAGAGCATTCAGAATCCGAACAGCCGCTTCGGGCGACGCCTGTTCGGCCGCGTAGCGGGCCATGACCTGAAGGTCTTCGTCTGCCAGAACCGACATGGCCTGCTGTCCGGCCACCCGTTCCGAAAATTCGACCGATTCCAGCCGGCCGATGACGGCGGCCGCAGGACCGGCCGCTGCAGCGTCATCGCTGTCGGAACCACCACTGGCCGTCATGCCGGCAGACACCGGAACGATCGCCAGACACAGCAGCGCCCAGGAAACAGGGAATCGTCGGACGAACAGCACGAGACAGCATCCGCAGTGAAAGGATTCCGGGCCGCAGCAGAATCGCACAACGGCACACACAAAACGGAATCCGTGCATTGTCTCAGTTGCTTCATCGGGACGCAATGCCGGTGCTGCGCTGGACACCCATGTCCATGTCGTCCCTGGTGCCGGATCTGCACCGCGGCGCTCCTGGATCCGGCCGGCGGACTTTTCGGATGCCGGCCGCAATCAAAGCGGACGCGTGCGAGTTCTCCGATGTCCCCGTCGCCACTGTGTTGGGGCACCAGCGCGCTGCGTCTGACGCGGAAAACACCGGGTCAGACACTGACGGATGCAGGTGGAGTGCGCCAGGGGTCCATGACGGAACGGCACACAGGGGAGGGAAGAAACGCAGAGGCACGCAGAGCACGGAGGCGGCCTGGTGGGGTGGTCCGCGGGAATTCGGGAACTCGCCGGTCTTCCGGACGAACACCGTTCCATACGGGCACAGCCAGGAACGCGCTCACAGGTCGCCGCCAGGGCCGCTCGGTCAGTGTGCCGGATTCGGGGCGTGCGAAATCCGGCGTCCTGGGGGCTGGTGATTGAACCGGCTGGTTCCGAATGGTATAGCCGCTTTCCTGTCGGTTTCTGTCGACCGGCTGCCGACGGGAATGTGTGAGTCTTTGCCGGCCCGCCCCGAACC
>WFTL01000079.1 GCA_015485495.1 Planctomycetaceae bacterium | reverse complement strand
CTTCCCTGCCCTGGTCGTGTCCGGTTGCAGTCGCCTGCGGCCGCTTCGGTTCGACGCCGCTTTCGTCGAGTGAAGCGAACACAGCGGCAGCGGCGAAAAAAACGCTTCCCTGGTGCTGCACCGGGGAAGCGTTCGCTGGTTCCTGACGTATTTGTCCGCGGCATCCGTTCTGCGGGGCCGCGTCCTGAGGACCGACAGCCGCTGTCAGTCCTTCTTCTTCGCGAATCCTTTTTTGAAGGCGGCTTCGCCGAACACGAGTGCCACCTGATCGTCGCCTTCCGCCGCATCCGCCTTCTTCTTGCAGTTGTTGCAGCAGAACTTCACGGTTACTCCGGCGATCTTCGACGAAGTTTTCATCGGCCCGCCGCTGAACGGGCACTTCTTCTGTTCGTACTGACCGCTGGCTACGAGCTGAGCGCGGGCCTTGTTCGCGAATTTGGAAGAATCCTTTTCGAAGGCCGCCCGGCATTTGCCGCAGCAAAAGCAGACTTCGCCTTCCATGAATTTCGTTTTCTGGTCGGACTTCGCCTTCTGTCCGGACACCGGGCACTTCAGTTCCGGCTGGTCATCCGCAGCAGCAGCCCGCTCTGCTGCGAAGGAAACAAACACCATGGACGCAGCCAGAAGGGCTGCCGCAGATGCAAATCGCTGTGTCATGAAAGATTCTCCGGTGAGTAAAGGAAATGGGGACTTGTGGGGATGGTTCCGCAACACGGACTCCCGCAGACATGGAAACAGTCCTGAGAGGCAGGAAAAACCATTGCAGCAGGTTGATCGGCCGGAAGCAAGCGGCAGAACCCATTCTGCTGCGGATGCCGGCTGCCCGGACTGAGGGCTGTTTCCGGCGGTGCCTGCAGAGCCGACGTCCGGCATTCCGAATCCCTGACAGATATTCCCGGATCGACGCCCGGGAATTCCGGTTGAATTCCACGCAGCAGCTTCGACAATGCCCATGCAGGCGGTGTCCGAACAGGCATCCTGTGATCCGGATCACACAACGCAGCGATTCTGCCTGCGGGATGGACGTCCTGGCGATGGTGGCGGGCCCGAGGAGGGAGGCATGATGTCCGGTCGGAAACGGGCCCTGATTCTGTGCGTCAGTGTTGCGGCACTTCTGACAGCGCCCGCGACAGGAACAGAACCGGTCGCGGGACAGCAGCGGGTCATCGGTGGCGTTTCGTACGGTCCCGGCGTGATCGTGTTTCCTCCGGGCTACGTGGGCGCTGTATGGCAGGTGCCGTACGGTGGCGGATACGCCTGTTTTCCGGGGCTGACGGCTTTCCCGTATGTGGCCGGCGGTGTGTCGTTCCGGCAGACCGTCCGACTGCGGACCGGCGGCGTGACGGTCACATCGGCGCGGTCATCCCTGGTGGCCGGAACATTTTTCACGGGACCGCCGGTGACGGGCTGTTCCGGAATCTTTCTGCCGACGGATGCGGAATCGGTTGTCTACGGATCACCGGTTCCCCGGCTGCCGCAGGTGTCATCCGGCCGCTCGGTGTCACCGGTTTCTGTTCGTTCCTCGAACCACGGTGTGCCGTCATTCGACGGGCCGTTCGTTCTTCCTGAACAGCTTCGGGGGGCGGTGCAGGAGGCCGGGGATGTGTTCTGGCAGGCTGTGCGCCGCGCGGTGCGCGACCGGGCAGTCCCCGGTGAGTTCCTGCCTGTTACGCTTCGTGCCGATGTGTCGTCGGAGACTTTTCCCGAGGCGGCTGTGCAACACACGGCGGTCCGGGCCGCGGATGCTGTGATGACCGGACGGCTGGAACGGGCCCGCACGCTTTTTCAGGCTGTGCTGACGGTTCGTCCGGATCGTCCGGAACTGTGGGTTCAGATGGCCTGGATTCAGACGATGCAGGGGGATTTTGATGCAGCCGCCATCAGCCTGAAGACGGCTCTGGCAGCCCGTCCTCGGACCGCCGGAGCATCGGAAACGCCCGCGGCTGTGACCGTGCTTCCGGAGGAGGGAGAGCGAACAACGATCGATCGGTCGCTGCGGAACTGGGTACTGCAGCAGCCAGGATCAGTCGATCGCCTGCAGCTGGCGGCCCTGTGGGAACAGCGGTGCGGTCGGTCGCGGGCGGCCCGAGAACTGCTGGATCTGGCCCAGGCGGCCGGTCTGTCAGCGGACGATCGAAACCGGCTGGCGTCTCTTTCCGTTCGAACAGCCGCAGTGGCGCGGGGGCCTGCCGCAGAAGATTCCGTGCTGCTTCCAGACGAACAGATCGCCCACACGCCATGACCGGGTTTCGTCATTATCGTCCGGCGCGTCCGACCGACGCGGAACAGATTGCCGTGTTCAATCGGCAGCTTGCCGAAGAGACCGAAGGCCGGATGCTCGATCCGGACACTGTGCGGCGCGGAGTGCTGCGGGGACTGCAGCAGTATCCGGAAGTCCGGTACTTCGTGGTCGAAGAAGCAGCGCGGGGCCTCATCGGCCAGCTCATGTTCACTCGAGAATGGAGCGACTGGCGGAACGGCTGGATGCTGTGGCTGCAGAGTGTGTACATCGTTCGGGACTGTCGCGGACAGGGAGTGTTTCGAACGCTCCTGCAGACGGCTCTGGACAATCTGACGGCTGAAGACACGGTTGTCGGAATCCGTCTGTACGTCGACAGAAGCAACACGACAGCCCGGCAGGTATATGAAAAGCTGGGGTTTCAGGATCCCGGGTACGATTTTCTGGAACGATGTCCGGAAAGCTGACAGACGGGGCCCATCGGACATGCGACGTCCGCCGACGTCTCTGATGAGCCTTGTGGGAAGCTGCCGCCGTAGCCGGATCAGCGTCGCTCCGCTCCCGATTCCGGCCTGTTTGCTGCTGCCTGCAGTTCACCGTCCGCACCGTTTCCATCTGACGGCCCCGACGGAGCGGTGCCCACCATTTTCAGAACAGCGGAATCGTGGCACGATTGGTGGAAATCATCATGCGTGCGCATCGTCGGCATCTCAAAGCCGTGTGT
>WFTL01000078.1 GCA_015485495.1 Planctomycetaceae bacterium | reverse complement strand
GTCAGAGCCGAATCGAAACCCGGACACCCGGTATCTGCGGATGGATCTCGGAATGTCGTTTCAGAAGAAGCATGGCTGTCGCCTCTGCGGGACATGATCGAGTGTGCACCCGAACGACTTGTGCGACGCAACGACAGCAGGCGAACGTTCCCTCACGCGGGATGTCCCTTTTTCGTCGCTCTGTGCAGACGAGTCCGATTGGCCGGTCTCAGGGACCGGCCGTGCACGGGAACTGTCTCACGCGGGAATGGCCCCATCATGCGAACAGTTCCCCGGGATGCTTCTCCCCATTGTTGCCCTCGCGCTGACCGAAACTGTGACACCCACGCACACTGTGAGTCGGGGAACGGTGACTGCCATCGCATCGGGAAGACCGGTGGCCAGTCGGCAGCGGGACAGACTCGGCCGGCTGCTCAGACAGCCGGCTTCACGCTGTTCTGCATCGACGCAGTCGCGTACATACCGGGACCGTTCGATACGTGGTTCGGGAACACCGGAGGCGGGCAGGAGGGCGGCTCGTCATTGAACGACGATGGAGTCATGGGGCAGGCTGCAGCCGCAGGGTGTACTCCGGATGCTGCGGCATCATCAGCGCGGCATGGCTGTACCAGGGATAGACGCTCCATTCCGTACAGGCCACCAGGTCCGGAAGTCCGTCGCCGTCCAGATCACCCGCCCACGGATGCGGCCCGTGATCGCTGATGCGAATTGGTTCTCCGAAACACCGCATTGTCCGGGGCGGAGCGAACACCGGGGCTGTCAGGGTGCCTTCGTTGCGCAGCAGATAAATGCTGCCTCCATCCTTCGTCGCGGCATGAGATCCGGCCACGCTGTAAATCAGGTCCAGGCGGCCGTCCTGGTCCCAGTCCACCGGACGAAACGATTCCGTCCAGCGGGCACGGCGATCCACGATCCGGTCGGTGATCGGACGGCCGTCCGTCAGTCGCAGAATGCTCCCCTTTCTCAGCCTCAGCACACCGCCTTCGCCGCGGTACTGTTCGAACAGAACGGCTGAACGCGTCTGCCCGTCCAGAGTGATCAGGTCGGCCAGGCCGTCTCCCGTAAAATCCGCCACCGCCGCGCCCGTCCGCCAGAAGAAGGGACGCTCGTTTTCATACGGGTACGCTCCGTTGTTCGATTCCGCATCATTCGCTCGCCGATTCGATCGGCTTTTCATTTCTGCGGAATCCGGAAACCCGTCGCACAGAATCTGACGGCGCTCCGCGAACTGCGGATGCTGCCGGGTTCCGGTGTTGCGGTACCAGTAAAGCCGATTCGTTTCGTTGGGCACCACCAGATCCGGACGTCCATCGGCATCCCAGTCTGCGAACACCGGATACGGATACCCCATGTTGTGAGGATGGTCCGGAGGGCCGAGCAGTTCGTTGCGCAGCAGGCGAATGGGGCGGCCGGCCGCCTGAATGCGCTGCGGTTCACCGAACACGGGATTCTGACGCGTTCCTTCATTGATCACGATCCGCAGCCACCCATGGCCGCCTCCTGCCAGCAGATCGACATCTCCGTCGTCATCCCAGTCGCACAGACAGGGCCATGCCTGGTCGCCCAGAGCCAGCTGTGCCGCCGCCGATTCGGCACGGCCGCAGCGCGTGAAGCGAGGCCGGCCGCATCGACACCAGCCAGTTCAAAAATCGACACCTGCTGATACGCCGTGTGCTGCACAAGAAGACCGCGCCGCGAACCGTTTTCCCACGACGACACCTGCGAGATTTCCGACACATCGATGCCTGTCAGCGGCTGAAGTGCACCGAAAGATGGAACCGCTGTGCCCAGGTGTCGCCGCCAGCACAGCCGAAAGAATCCGGCGGGAGTCTCCGGAGTGTGTTCCAGACAGACTGCATCCGGACGGCCGTCGCCGGTCACATCCAGAAAACAGGGATGGCGGCCGGCATCCAGGAACACAGCCGGTCCGGGAACAAACGGCCAGCCTTCGGCGTTCTGATTCTCGATGTACTCCCCGTCGACCACCAGATCCGTCGCTGCGTCGCCGTTCAGGTCGGTCAGGCGGACCGTCTGCCATCCGGACACAGGAACTGTTGCCTGGACGGTAAACGTCGGCATCCCGCTGCGGTCCGCGGCGCCCTGGTTCAGGCACAGCCGGGCCCGCCCGGAACCACGGTGCGTTACCACGGCGTCGGGAAGACCGTCGCCGTTGAGATCACCGAAGTCGACGCCCAGATAGATTCGGTTTCGGGTGACTTCCTGTCCGCTGTCCGGATCATGGAAATGCAGACGATGCAGATTTCCGAAATGCCAGGACGGCATCTGCCCATCTGATGGAGCCCGGCCGTGCGTTGTCCGGGGAAAACAGATCACGCTGTCCCGGTCGCGCCCGGGACGGCGGGCGTAGTTCCAGGTTCCGGCCAGGTCGAGCTGTCCGTCGCCGTTCAGATCCCGCAGACAGGCAGAATACGGAACGGCGATCGGCCGGGGCTTTCCGGCGTTGTAGCGCAGCAGATCGCCGATTCCGATCAGCGGGGTCTGGTCTGGTACGGGCGGAGGCCGGGGATTCCGACAGACCCGGAAATCGATCGCAAAACGTGTGTGCGCCGGATGATCGATGACAAATGCGATCCGGCCGGCATCCCCCGTGCGGAATTCTTCAGAAAGAACGTACGGAACGGCCGTTCCGGTGATCAGGTCGGTTAGGGACAGGGAAGCGTAGTCGGGGAATCCCGTCAGCCCTGCCTGGTGAATGAAATCCGACAGGTCGATCCGGGGTTCACAGGGCGTACGCGGATACGTCAGCCGGGATGAAATGGTCAGGTGAATACGAACCGTTTCGGAATCCGCAGCCTCGGTGGAACACAGGGCCAGCAAAGCGGCCAGGCCGATGAAGGGCCGGATCGGGTTCGAACAGTTCATGATACCACGATGCCCGTGAAGCGATTCTGCAGCCGGATCGACAGACGACAGACCGACCAGCCTGTGAATGTCCGGAGACTCCGTCCCCGCAGACCGTCGTCAGTCGGCCCAGAAGGTGGATTCCCGCGGTCCCTGATAGCGAACGGCCATCTGAGGAGTCGCGATGGGTTTCTGGCCGGCGAACAGACTGTCCACGCCGCCGATGACCATCCCTGATGTCAGCAGAGTGCGTTCGACAGGATACGGAGCCCGGCGTTCGATCATCATCGTTTCGATGTGCCGGGCCAGAGGATTGAAAAAGTCGGCCGTCGTGGATCCGTGCCCGGGCATCGGCAGATACATCTGACAGGATACGATGGAACCGTCGTCCAGCATGCCGGCGTAGTTGAAATCCTGAATATCGGTCAGCAGCACGGTCGTCCGAAACCCGTCCCGGTGTTCGGCCAGAAATCCGATCGTGTCCGGCATGGTGTCCTGCAGCCACGGCATGGACACCGGAGCGACAGGGAAACCGGTCTGCACCGGGAGATTGTGGCTGCGCGTCAGAGCCGACACGATCAGTTTCCGGGTCGTCTGGCAGTCGTCCTGAGCCAGGCGCTGCCAGAGCCGGTCGCCTTTCAAAGCGTGCACCTGACGAATTCCGCATTCTCCGCCGGCCCGCCGTTCCGACATGCACTGGGCCGTTTCCCAGGCATGAAAGTCGTAACTGTCCACACCGCCGTAGGCCACACACACGCTTTCCCGTAAAGCGGCTCCCCAGGGCATGTCGATCGCCGGCATCCGCCGCGTGACCGGCAGAGACGACCCGGCCAGAAACGGAAATTCCAGGCGTCTGGAATCGTCCACCATTTCCACGCATTCCTCCCACACGGTCGACAGGTGTTTGTCATTGAACACGGGAACACTGCGTCCGGATTCTTCGAAGATCTTCACCACGCGTTTGAACCATTCATAGCGGGGATAGCGACGCTGCCCCTTTTCGTTCACCGGGTAATCGCCGTGTTCTCCGATCACGATGACACCGTCTACCGCCAGTTTTGATCCGCCCAGAGTGAGTGCGTCTTCCAGGGTGGGAACCCGGTTCAGCCCGTAGCGCCGCACCCGCTCGTCCGTCAGATCACGCTCCGGAGACTGATCGATATACACCGACACGATTTCGACGCGGGGTTCCTGCCAGCGGCCCTGCCAGGTGTAGCCCATCGCATGCCGATCCAGAAAATGCTGCGCGTGCGAATGTGTGCGGACTTCCGTACCGATGAAGGCCACCCGCGGCTTCCGGCCCGCTGAGACGGCTCCGGCCGCCGAACGAATCAAAGGGCCGGCCCCGCAGGCGGCCGCTCCCCAGGTCGCTGCGCCGGCAGACAAAGCCCCAAGAAAACGACGGCGGCCGGCAGTTGTCTGAGTACTTTTCATGATCTGTTCCTGTTTTCTGTCCGGAAGGATGCGTGCAGGATAACTCGGCCGCCCGTTCGAAAACAGAAGGCGGCGGCAAAACGGGGACTCCCGCGTTCGATCTGCGTGCTGTGCGGAAATCGAACGGCTGTCCTTCGCATGAACGGCCGTTTCGAGATCGTCAGGCGTTCCACGATCGTCCGTCCCAGTCGATCACGCGACGCAAAAGCCGCTCCAGACCGTCCGAAAACACCTGAAAAAGCTGTTCGCCTTTGTCTGCGGATGCGGCATCGGGAAATCCGATGTGACCGTCCTGCGTTCGATCGGGAATGGTCCAGGCCCGCTGAGCCGGCTGAAACGCATCGCCTTCTTCCACACCGGCGACCGATTCATGCTGATGAACGAGGTGTTCGTTGAGCCGCAGGATCATGGACGTTTCCCATTCGCACGCATGCAGCATGGACGACTGTTTCAGGCCGTGAATGTGTTTCTGCGGATCCGCCAGATTCCAGTAGGTCGCCAGCAGGAGCAGCAGGTCGCGGCGGGCCCGGTACTTCTGACGCAGTTCGAACAGTGCCTGCCGTCCCGGCACATCGTTTCCGCCGTGTCCGTTGACAACCACGATGCGGCGAAATCCGTGCGTGACGAAGTTGTCGGCCAGACCTTCCAGCAGATCCAGCCACACGCGCGGTTCGGCCGACACGGTTCCCGGGAAATCCATATGGTGGTGCGAATTGCCCAGCCACATCAGCGGAACCAGCAGGATGCGATCGTTGAGACGTTCGTGGACCCGCCGCACGATTTCCCCCAGAAGCAGGCTGTCGGTGAACAGCGGCATGTGGCGTCCGTGCTGTTCCAGCGCCGCCACCGGAATGACGACCGGCATGTCGCGGCTGAGTGCATCCACCTGCGGCCAGGTCAGATTCGCCAGTTCCATATTCGTCTCCTGAATGAATCTTCAAGCGCGCCGCGACAGCCCGAACGCCGCCTCCGGTCTGCCGGCCAGGTCCTTCGGAACCGGTTCGGCTGCTGCCGGACCGACCCGGCGGCCGAATGCACTGCGGTGTCCCGGGGCCGCTGCGTCGGCAGGCCGCGGTCAGTTCGGTGAATCGGCGATGAGTGATTCTGGCAGGAAGCGAACCTGCCGAAAAGTGTCCACGTTCGCTGTCCTGTTTCGATGTCGACGGGCCCCCTGTGGAACGGCCGCCCCGGAAATTCTCACCATGAACGAAAAGCGGAAGATTTCATTTGGCCGGGGTGGTCTTCAGAATACCCGGACCAACCGGTTTCCTGCCTGTCGCCTTTTTCCTGGCCCTCCCGCGGCTTTTTCTTACCTGAACAACACAGCGATTTCTCATGATTCCGGATCCTGCCGTTCTTTCCCGTCACGTCCGAAGTGTGTCTCGACTGTTTCAGACGGCCGTCGCCGCAGGAGCTGCACTGTCACTGTGTGCAGCGGTTCCGGCACAACTGAAGCACCCGGACACTCCTCTGTGGGAGCCCATTGCGGACGAAGTGTACCTGCAGGAAATTCCTCAGTTGTTCCCCACCGATTCCCCTTTGACGGCCGTCGCCATTCACGACGGCCAGGTGTGGGCAGCAGATCACAGCGGGCTGCTGACGGCTGACGGCAATGAACTGATCCGTCGGCCGGGCGTCTCAGGAGCCATCCGGATTCTGAAAAGCATGTCGGGTCATCTTTATGCGGCCGGCCCGTCGGGACTGTGGTGCCGGCAGAACGGTTCGTGGGAGCAGCTGACGGACCGCTCCGTTGCCGATTTCTGTCTGCACGACGGCCGGCTCGTGGCCGCGATCGATCGCCAGTTGTTCGCCGTTCAGGACCGACAGCTGACAGCGCTGAACGAACCGACTGCCCGGGACGCCACTGTTCTGGGAGTCGATTCGTGGTCCGGCACGCTGTATGTGCACGACGGCCGACGCGTCGGTCTGCTGGAAGGCCGACGCATCACGTACGACGGTATCGCCGACTGGGGCACTCTGGAACGCGGATGCGTCATCCGCGATATCCACGCCGCAGGAAGCCGCCTGTTCGTGGCCACCAGTGAGGGACTGAATGTACTGCGGGGAGCGACCTGGTATCACATCGATGGAGACGACGGGCTGTGTTATCACGACACCACCTGTCTGGCGACCGGATTCGACCGGGATCTGTGGATCGGGACGAATCGCGGAGCCATTCGTCGGGTCAGAGACGAATACCAGTTCTTCGGATACCAGCGATGGATTCCGCATGATTCCGTCACGGCGGTCGCCTGCGGTTCCGGACGGGTCTGCCTGGCCACGCGCGGCGGGCTGAGCATCATTCGGTATGAACCGTACACGCTGGCAAAGAAGGCGGCGTACTACGAACGCTGGCTTCGTGAATGGGGCATGAAACGCCTGGGATTTGTTCACAGTCTGCTGCTGGAAAACGGCCGCTGGGTGCGGGAAGTCAGCGACAACGATGTCGGCTACAGCAGCCATTACCTGGCCGCGCGATGTTTCGAATACGCCGTGACCGGCAGCGAACAGGCAAGGGAAGAAGCCGTAGATATGATGCGCTCCGTCAAATGGTCGGAAGAAATCACACCACTGGACGGCTTCCCCGCCCGTTCGATTTTCGCAGTGGGAGAAGACGCCCACCAGTCATCCACCGGATCCGGCGGTCTGCCGGCCGAATGGCACCGAACCGAGGATGAACGCTGGGAATGGAAGGGAGACACTTCCAGCGATGAAGTGGATGCTCAGATTTACGCCACCGTCGTGTTTCTGAATCTGGCGGCCCGGGAAGAAGACCGCGACTGGGCCGTCGACCATCTGCATCGCGTCGTCGGACACATTGTGGACAATGGCTTCGTGCTGCGCGACGTTGATGGAAAGCCGACTCGCTGGGCCCGCTGGGATCCGGACTATCTGCAGACACCCTACGGGTATTACGCCCGTGGTCTGAACGGGATGGAAGCGTTCAGCTACCTGACGACGGCTCTGCATTTCACGGGAGACGAAAAGTTTGCGCGGGCGAAACAGTTTCACCGACAGCAGGGCTACCTGTCCGACATTCTCAGACAGAAAATCACGTTTCCACCGCAGGAATTCACGATTTTCGATGACCGTCTGGCCTTCTTCGCCTATTTTCCGCTCATTCAGTATGAAACCGATCCGTCTCTGAAATCCGTGTGGCGGCGCAGTCTGGAACGGAGCTGGGAGATCAAGCGATCCGAAGCTGTTCCCTGGTTCCATTTCCTGTACGGCGCTCTGACCGGAAACGACTGCGAAACACAGCAGGCTGTGGAACATCTGCGAGGATGGCCGCTGGATCTGCGCCGCTGGTCCTGGACGAATTCTCACCGGGATGATCTGCACATGCCACCCGGTTACCGGGAATATTCCGAACGCCCCCGCCCTCTGAATCCCCGTGAAACGGCACCCAATCGCTGGGATGCCGATTTTATGCGGCTGGACGGCCCCGACGGCGGCCGCGTGGTTTCTGATCCTGGAGGCTGGCTGGAAGCCTACTGGATGGGCCGTTACTACGGCATGATCACCGCTCCACAGACAGATGATCCCGTTCTGACGACCGTGCCGGAACGCAATTTGTCAGTCGGCGCCGCACCGTACAACGGTCCTCCGCGCCCGCCGCTGAAACACGAACGTCCCGCCGATTGACGCCCGATGCAGACGTCCCGCGGGTTCGACTGCTACGGAGGCATCTCACCCAGACGAACCGGGATGCGGATTTCCGACGATCCGCGAATCACCGTGAGAACGACCTGGTCGCCCGGGCGGTGCGATTCGATGTGGCTGAGAAAATCGTCCACCGACGTGACCGGCTGATCATCCACCGCGATGATCAGATCAGCCGCCGACCGATCCGTGCGTTCAATCACCAGCGGGCCGCGCCGCTCCCGAGTGACCCGCGGGCCCCGCAGCCCCGCCCGTTCCGCCGGACCGCCGGGCGCCAGACGCGTGATCAGCAGGCCCCGGTCCAGTTCGAAAACCCTCAGAATGCCGATGTCCGGCCGGATGACGCGGCCGTGGCGGATGAGCTGAGGGACGACGCGCATGAGCAGACTGGAAGGAATCGCGAACCCTACTCCGGCGCTCTGCCCGGTTCGGCTGGCAATCGCCGTGTTCACGCCGATCAGCCGGCCGCGCGAATCCAGCAGCGGCCCGCCCGAATTTCCCGGATTCACTGCGGCGTCCACCTGAATAATCGATTTGATGGAACGGCTTTCCGTCACCTGCAGCGACCGGTTCAGACTGGAAATGATGCCCGTGGTCATGGTGCGTTCCAGACCGAACGGATTGCCGATGGCGAACACCTTCATGCCCACGCGGAGGCGTCCGGAATCGCCGAATTCGATCGGATACAGACTGTCCGGCGGCGCATCGATGCGGATCACGGCTGTGTCGTTGACCGGGTCGGCCCCCACCAGTGTGGCCGCATAGGTCTTTCCGTTGAACAGGGTCACCTTGACCTGACGAGCATCTTCGATCACGTGGTAATTCGTCAGAATGTGCCCTTTGCGATCGATGACCGACCCGGAACCGGCTCCTTCAGAATCGCGTTCCAGCATGAACAGCCCGTCGCTGCGGACAGTGCGGGTGATGATGTTCACCACTCCCCGGTTGTTGCGTTCATACACGCGCACACTGACCGCTTCTTCCGGCGTCAGACCATCGGCGCTGAACAGGCCTGCATCCACTGCAGCCGGGACAGGCCGCGGAGCACCAGATCGGGCTCGCGAAGGATCCGATCGGGCATGGACCAGATGCGGTGCCGCCGGCGACAGCAGCCACACCGCCAGTCCGGCTCCCAGAAATCCGTAAACAAAGGACGACACCTGCTGTTTCATGACACATCCTGCTGAACAGAACGAAACTCCCTGCCCGGTTCGAGGCCCCGGAACGGCCGGACGCCCCGCACCGCCAGGGCTGGCCTGTCCCCGTTTCACGGCGTCGCGCTCGCTTCTGCCGGAACTCACGGCGATGTCGGAACTCAAACCACAGGATCCGGAACCGCTGCCAAATCCTTCCCCGGGGAAACACGACTGACAACCGATCATTTCGTGTCCGGACCCGGGCGGGCAGACCGGCAGAAGCCGTCCGGCCGTTTCCGTGCACCGTGCCCCGATCTGTCTGCGAAGAGAAGGGCAGAACAATCGTCGACACGGGCTGCAGGCGGCCGCTATAGTGACCGGTCCGGTCGGCTCCGAACAGGAGCCGGACACTCCTTGCTCCCTTTTTATCCCATGCTGCAGGAAAGAAAAACTGTGAATCGACTGCTGTCGCTGACCATTGGTGTGGTTCTTTTCGGAACGGTTTCAGATCCGGCCTGTGCGGATGACGGCTGGGTGTCGCTGTTCGACGGAAAAACACTCACCGGCTGGGCCGTTCAGGGCCACGGCCGGGCGAAGTATGAAGTCGTCGACGGAGCCATTCGAGGGGTCACGGTGGACGGAAGTCCGAACACGTTTCTGGCGTCCGAAAAACAGTATGCCGATTTCGAACTGGAATTCGATGTCCGGGTTCACGACCAGCTCAATTCCGGATGCCAGATTCGTTCCCGGGAAAAGACCGAAGCGGACGTGGCCGGTATCGAAGATGAACAGAAACGCCGGCGCAGCCTGAAACGCTTTCACGGTCCGCAGGTGGAAATCGAAGCCAGCCCCGGACAGTCCGGTTACATCTACGGAGAAGCCACCGGACGCGGCTGGCTGTCTCCGGAACCGCGCGACCCGCAGCACGCTCACAACTACATGAAAAACGGCCAGTGGAACCATTTCCGCATCGTGGCCCGGGGGCCCCGCATCCAGACCTGGATCAACGGTCATCCCGTCGCCGACCTGACCGATGAAGCGATCTGGAAAACGCATCCCAAAGGCCACATCGGACTGCAGGTGCACGGGATTCGCCCAGGCACCGGCCCGTTCGATGTGTCCTGGAAGAACATCCGCATTCGGGAACTGACTTCGGAGGCAAAAGCCAACTGAATGCCCGACTCCGCGTCGGAACCGGCACGGTGCTGTCATGACACGGTGCTGGAGAGACTCCGCGCTGAACCCACGGCGGGCGCGGTCTGCTGGTGAGGCGGCGAAACGCTTTGACGGCCTGCAGGCGGCGTTCCGCACAGTCGGCCGCTGTCAGCGATCGGACGACAGCCGGTCCAGCACGTTGCGAGTGATCTGCCGGACCACCGGATCGCCACCCCGCAGACCGTGCGCCCAGTCGGTGGTTCCGGCCGTGACGACTGTGCCGCCGCCCGTCCAGGTTCCCAGCACGGCCGCTCCTGTGCGGTCAGCGGGAAACCGGTCGTACCACAACGAATCGCCTGGAGCCCAGCGCGCCGGGCAGGTGGCCACAATCACCATGCTGTCCGGTGTGCCGTCGCGATGCGTGGGAAAGGGCATTCCGTCGCGCCATTCCATTTCGCAGCCGTCGCATTCATACCCGACGATCGTGTCTTTTCCTCCGAAGCGGTCTCCACGCTGAAGCCCTGTTCCGGCCAGCAGCCAGTGATCCGGCCGATGCACTTCGAAAGATGCCGGTCCGTCCATGAACTGACCGTGACTGCGGTGGTAGCCGCCCCAGAGAAATCCCACGCCCGTCAGCCGGTTTTCCGGGCGGCCCACCAGATGATGGCTCCACAGCGTGCTCAGCAGACGGTGATCTCCGCGCCGAAACAGCGGATCCATGTTGTACCACTGTTTCCAGCAGGTCAGAGCCCGCCCATCGTCTTCGCTGCGCACCTGCCAGCAGCACGTGTTGCCGCTGAAAAATGCCACGTTGCCGCCCTGAGCGATGAACTGCTCCAGATGATCGCGCATGGGAGCCGACCAGTATTCGTCGTGGCCCACGCTGAGCACCAGGCGGTAATGCGACAGCAGTTCCGGATGGAACTCCAGATCCGTGTTGACCGCATAATCCAGAACGTACCCGTTCTGCTCCGCCCAGACGACGAACGGACGTTCCCAGTTGTTGAACTGCGAATGCAAAGGCCGCTCGAACGACACACGATGTCCCTGCAGACCATCGCGGTCGTGATACGAATACAGGCTGTGTCCGCCCCAGTTCGTGTAGGCGTTGTAGGTGTTCGTGGCCAGTTGCAGCAGAATGGACGATTCCGTTCCCGGTGCGGCAGAACGCACCACGAAAAACAGAGTGCCGGAAGCGGCCGTCTTCCCGCTTCCGATGGAAAGCTGCGCTTCGTAGTAACCGCTTTTCCAGGAAGCATCCACCGGCACACTCACAGCCGCCGGCCAGCCGCAGCCGTGAGACGAGGCGCGATCGGGAATCGGATGCCTCTGAACGTTGCGAATGGTGCCGGAAAATACGGGGGTTCTCTGAGCCCCCACACGGTCGATGGCGATGCGCACAGTCGGATCGCTGGATGACAGATGCAGATGCACCTGGTCGCCCGGCGCCACACTCAGCGGCTGCGCATAGCCGTTCACAAACGGGCCGTCCGGCGGCATCTGATCGGCCTGCAGACGACACGGCCAGGCCGCTGCAGCGAACGTGACCAGGCACAGACAGACAGCACCACGAAACGAAGATCGCATGGTATGTTCCCGCACAGGAAAACGAAGGGCACCGGCATTCACAGCACCGGCATTCACAGCACCGGCATTCACAGCACCGGCATTCACAGCACCGGCATTCACAGCACCGGCATGCATCGCACTGCCGTTCATTGCACTGCCGTTCATTGCACTGTGCCGTGCACTCCGGTGCAACCGAGTTCCCGGATCCGCTGTTTCGTTCTGAATCCTCCCGCTACGATCTGTTCTGCTCTCTTCGCTTCTGCCGTCCCTGATTCTCGCAGGAGAATACCGCCATGCCGGAACCTGTTCGTCTGGATCCTGCCGAATGCCGTCGGCGCCAGCAGCGTCTGTGCGGACATCTGGTCGCCCAGGACATCGACCGCGCCGTTCTGGTTGCTCCCGAAAACGTGCAGTACCTGACCGGTTTTCGGCCGCACCGTCTGTTGAAGGCCGTGGTGTCTTTGCAGGCCGACGGGACCTGCCTGCTGGCAGCGCCGAATGCGATTCCCGAACACGCCGCGGCCGACGATGTGATTCCCTTCGAGGCACAGTGGCTGGCGACCATTCGGCAGGATCAGCTTCAGGCCGCCCTGAAAGTCCTGGTCGACCGCATCGGACACCGCCGAGAACGACTGGGACTGGAAGATTCATGCGGCGGCCGAGCGATTCTCGTCGAAGCACTCACGGCCGGCGGAGCAGGGGGGGATGTTCGGGACATCGACCCGATTCTGTGGAAAATGAGGCGGCAGAAAGGGCCGGATGAACTGCGTCTGATTGAGCGGGCCGTTGAATGCACGGATGCCATGTACCGCCGGGCCCGCGAGATTCTGCGACCGGGGCTGACCGAACTGCAGGTCTACCGGGAACTGCAGGATGCAGCCGTTGAGGCTGCCGGAGAACCTCTCCTGGAACTGGGCAACGACTTCCAGTGCGCATCTCCCGGCGGTCCGCCCCGGGATCGCCCGATTCAGGCCGGAGAACTGTACATTCTGGATCTGGGCCCCTGCTGTGGCGGCTATTACGCCGACAACTGCCGCACCTTCCCTGTTTCCGGCACTCCCACCGATGAACAGCTCAGCGCCTGGCAGACCATCACCGGTGTGCTGCAGATGGTGGAATCTTCCGTGCGTCCGGGTGTGTCCTGCCGACAGATCTACGAACAGGCCCGCCAGATGCTCGATGCCTGGCAGCCTGGAGCGTTCTCCCATCATCTGGGACACGGTTTCGGACTGTTTCCGCATACCGCTCCGCACCTGAACCCGCACTGGGACGACGTGTTCGAAGAAGGCGATACGTTCACGGCGGAACCCGGTCTGTATCGAGACGACCTGAGAGCCGGAATTCGTCTGGAAGAAAACTACGTGGTCACTGCGGACGGCGTTCGGCGCCTGACACACTTCCCGCTGGACCTGCTGTGACAGGAGGCCTCGATTCCGCATCCGTCGATCCGGACAACACCGGCCGAACGTCGGAAACTACCGGTAAACCCGATCCGGCCCGGACACATCATCAGAACACATCCGTCAGCAGACGCCGGACAGCCTGACATCTGATTGAATGCACACGATCGCCCAGGCAGCAGTGGCGGAGAGGGCGGGTTGCTGAATGACAGCAGCAGGTGCGAACGCAGGTGCTGAAGGAGGTGGCACTGGTGAGGGGCACGCTTGCGGGCGTCCGGCAAATCCGGATACTCCCGGTCAGGCGGATTCGAACGGCAGCGGCCGATTCCGGCGGCCGGTCGACCGCTGCGCGAGGGCGCCTGCGTGTCTCTGTCTGAATGGTCCGACCGTCTTTTTGAGCATAACGTGCCCGCATCTGCTTCCTGTTCCCGGCACCGGCCACCCGCTGTGGCACTCCATGCGGCTCTGAAGCAGTACTGGGGCTACGATTCCTTCCGCCCGCTGCAGAAGGAAGCCATGCTGCATGCGATGCAGCGGCGTGATTCTCTGGTTGTGCTGCCGACCGGCGGCGGGAAATCTCTGTGCTATCAGGTCCCGGCCGTCTGCCTGGACGGCATGGCCGTGGTCATCAGCCCGCTGATTTCTCTGATGAAAGATCAGGTGGACGCTCTGCAGGCCTGCGGCATTCCGGCGGCATTCGTCAACAGCACGCTGTCTCCCGGGCAGCGCCGCCAGGTGGCTCAGCAGGTCCGTTCCGGACAGCTCAAACTGCTGTTCATCGCGCCGGAACGCATTGTTCAGGAAACGACCGTTCGTTTTCTGCAGCGCGCAAATGTCAGCTTCATTGCCATCGACGAAGCCCACTGCATCAGTCACTGGGGACACGACTTCCGACCGGAATACCGTCAGCTCGGAACGCTGCGGGCGGCGTTTCCGGGAGTGGCCTTTCATGCATTCACGGCGACAGCAACCGAACGGGTCCGTCAGGATATCTGTGACCAGATGAAGCTGACCGATCCGGCGGTTCTGGTCGGATCGGTCGACCGTCCGAATCTCACCTATCGGGTCCGGCGGCGGCACGACACGTTTCGACAGGTGGAAGGTGTTCTGGAAAGGCACCGGGGAGAATCCGGCATCATCTACTGCATCAGCCGCAGCAGTGTGGATGATCTGAGTGGTGTTCTGAACGACCGCGGTTATCGGGCGCGTCCGTACCATGCGGGTCTGGACAGCGACACGCGGCGTCGGCATCAGGAAGCCTTTGTTCGGGACGAAGTGGACATCATTGTCGCCACGGTGGCCTTCGGTATGGGGATCGACAAAAGCAACGTGCGTTTCGTGATTCACGCCGAAATGCCCCGCAGCATCGAAGCCTGGCAGCAGGAAAGCGGGCGGGCCGGTCGGGACGGGCTGGAAGCGGAATGCTGCCTGTTCTTTTCCGAGCGCGATGTCAGGACGTGGGAATTTCTGATTGAACAGTCCGAAGCCGCTTCGCACCGTGAAGCCTCGCTGCAGGCTCTGGCCGCCATGGAAGCGGTCTGCATCGGCCGTCAGTGCCGGCACGTGTCGATCCGTCGGCATTTCGGCGAACAGCCGGACAAAGACAACTGCGGGGCCTGCGATGTGTGTCTTCAGGAAACGGACACCGTGCCCGATTCTCAGGAGACCGCCTGCCGCATTCTGTCGGGCGTGTTCCGGCAGGGACAGAATTTCGGAGCGGCACACACGGTTCTGGTGCTGCGGGGATCGCGCAGCCGCAAAGTGTTCGCACACGGACATGAACGCCTGAGCACCTGGGGGATTCTGAAGGACGAACCGGAACACGTGGTGCGCGGCTGGATCGATCAGCTTGTTTCCGAAGGCTGTCTGGAACGGGTCGGTGAGTACGGAACCCTGCGCATCACGCCGGCGGGCTGGCAGGTGCTTCGGGGCCAGCGCGGCATCACGCTGATGCGGCCGCGCCCGGAGCGGCATCGTGCGCCGGCCGGATTGAACCGGGAAGGGGGCGATCCGGAACTGTTCGAACGGCTCAGACGCCTCAGGCGCCGACTGGCCCGGGAACGCGGCGTTCCTCCGTACGTCATCTTCGGCGATGTCACCCTGAAGGAGCTGGCACTGGAACAGCCGGATTCGCAGGACAGGATGCTGGCGATTCATGGCATCGGGCGGAAAAAGATGGAACAGTACGGTTCGCTGTTCCTGGAAGCGATTCGCACCTGGCAGGCTGTGCCGAACCCTGCGGAAGACCATCAGTCATGAAACGCGATTTCGATGTGATCGTCTGGGGCGCCACGGGATTCACCGGCCGCCTGGTGGCGCGCTATCTGTGTGAACAGTACGGGTTCGGCAGCATCCGCTGGGCGATTGCCGGACGCAGCGGCGATCGGCTCCGACAGGTCCGCGAACAGCTTGCTTCTCTGGATGCGCGGGCATCCGACCTGCCGATTCTGGTGGCCGACAGCGCCGACCGCGAGCTGCTGCGGGCCATGGCTCAGCGGACTCAGGTCGTCCTGACCACGGTGGGCCCGTATGCGAAGTACGGGGCCCCTCTGGTGGAAGTCTGCGCGGAAGAAGGCACGGACTATGTGGATCTGTGCGGGGAACCTCAGTTCATCCGCCGCATGGTGGACGCTCATCATGAAACCGTCCGGCAGAAGCGGGGCAGAATCGTTCACTGCTGCGGATTCGATTCGATTCCGTCGGACATTGGTGTCTTCGTGCTGCAGCGGGCCGCTCAGGAAACATTCGGACAGCCGCTGCCGAATGTCACGTTGTATGTGGAACGGACGCGCGGCGGTGTCAGCGGCGGAACGCTGGCCAGCATGATGCATGTTCTCGACGAAGCCCGCGATCCGCAGGTGCGCCGGCTGCTGGCCGATCCGTACGCCCTGTGTCCGCAGAACGGCGTGCGCGGGCCGGATGGGGGCGACCAGCAGTCGGTCCGGTGGGACCCCGATCGCCAGGTGTGGACGGCTCCGTTCGTCATGGCGGCCATCAACACGCGTGTGGTGAGGCGTTCGAATGCGCTGCTCGACTATGCCTGGGGACGTGATTTTTCCTATCGGGAAGTCACGGCGCTGCCCGGAGGATTGAGCGGCTGGCTGAAGGCCCGGCAGCTTCAGTTCGGGCTGGCGGCATTCACGGCTCTGGCCTGGCCGCGCTGGACGCGGTCGCTGATGCAGGCCACGATTCTGCCGAAACCCGGCGAAGGTCCGTCCGAACAGGATCGGGAAAACGGGTTTTTCCGGCTGCGTCTGGCCGGTCGAGGAACGGACCGCCGGCTGGACGTGATCTGCCGGGGAAAGCGGGATCCGGGGTACGGTGCGACGTCGCGGATGCTGGCCGAATCGGCTTTGTGTCTGGCGTGCGACCGGGACCGGCTGCCGGATCGGTACGGCGTGCTCACCCCGGCATCCGGTCTCGGCGAACCTCTGATCGACCGCCTGGCTCAGGCCGATGTGACCTTCGACGTGGAATCGCGGCCGTCGGCCTGACGGCCGCCATCTGTCCTGCCCCCCAGGAGCCGGGTGTCTTCGGCTGAACGGCGTTCAGAAAACGGCCGGAAATCGGAAACGACGGGGGGGCGGACGTCCCGGATGCCGGGTATCCGGGGAAGAAAGAGCGGGATCCGGCCTGATTTTTCGAAGGAAGGGCGTGTCGAATGCCGACAGGACGGTAGAATGGAATGCAATCGCATGAACGACGGGGGCGATCGGATTTGACTGGGTCTTTGTCGATCAGAGTGGCGTGTCGAGGTTGATCAGCAGGCCTCGTAAAAAGCTGATCAAACAATAACTGCAACACCGCAGTACTCTCTGGCTGCTTAGAAACAGGCAGTCCCGAACCAGGAATCCCCGCCTGAGGAGTCCGAAGTTCGGTCGCAAATTCAGGCTGGCACCGGTTCAGCCGTTCGCTACGGCCGGTGTGAGATCTGGTAGTGAACTGGTGACGGAAGGTTTCGTCCGGTGAACCTCCCCGTCACGAGATCAATCACGGGACTATGCACGTAGAAGCTCTGGTCAGGAGTCCACAGGACGCGGGTTCGATTCCCGCCGCCTCCATCTGAGCCGTCCGGTGAGAAATCACGGGGCGGCTTTTTTTTCGAGCACTGCTCCGTGGCCGTCACCCGCTTTCCCGGAAGAAGCGGTCTGAAGTGTGGCGCCGATGCCGTCTGAAGTGCTGTGGGAACGGGGCACGACGATGCCGCGGACGGAACTCTCCCTGCGGACCAGACCGCCCTGGTGCCGGCTTTCACCGGTCGAACTCACCACGGATGGCACGGACTTCGTCCATCGAATCCAGAAACAGATCCAGCAGGTGCGGGTCGAAATGTGTGCCTCGGCCGTCCTGCAGAATCGCGATGCATCGGTTCAGCGGAAACGCTTCTTTGTACGGGCGTTTGCTGCTCAGGGCGTCGAAGACATCGGCGACTGCCGTGATGCGTCCTTCCAGCGGAATGGATTCCCCGGCAAGACCTCGGGGGTAGCCGGTTCCGTCCCATTTTTCGTGGTGAGTGGCGGCAATGGAAGCAGCCATCTGCAGAAGCGGAGACGAACAGCCTTCCAGAAGCTGCTGTCCAAAGGAACCCAGGATGTCAGCATCGGCCGTTTTGGTGTCGCCGGCGTGCATACAGATGTCGAAGCCGAATTCGCAGTGGCGTCTCATCAGGTCCCGGTCCTGGTCATTCAGTCTGCCGGGCTTGTGCAGGACCGAATCCGGAATCCCGATTTTTCCCATATCGTGGAGCATCGACGCCTGAGACATCATGTCAACCGTCTGTTCATCCAGCCCCAGCTTTCGGGCAATCAAAGCCACATATCGGCTGACGCGAATAACGTGATGGCCGGTGTCATTGTCGCGGTATTCCGCAGCCCGTGCCAGACAATAAACGACTTCCTTCTGAGCATGTTCCAGCTCGCACGTGCGTGCCCGCACCATCGCTTCCAGATGATCCTGATGCGATTTGACAAGGAGGGCATTGCGCACGCGGGGAATCATGTCCTGGGCGTCGATCGGCTTGTTCAGAAAGTCGGTTGCCCCCAGTTCCAGCGCCTGGATTTTGAGGTCGCGATCTGTTGTCGCCGTCAGAATCAGCACGGGAAGATGAGCAAAATGCCGGTCGCCTCGAACGACTTCCAGGATGTCCAGTCCGCTGACCTCCGGCATCATGATATCCAGGAGCAGCAGATCCGGGTCTTTCTGGTACAGAAGGCTGAGGACTTTCGTCGAGTCCGTTTCCGTGATGATGTTCCGGTACCCCTCACTGGCCAGATGGGCGCGGGCGATCGTGGTGTTCAACGGGACATCGTCAACGATCATGATGCCGGCGTTTTTCACGTCAAAACTGCCTCTGCCCGCTGCATCACCGTCATGCCGGACACTTTCGGCGGCATTCGATGCGGAGAACGGGAACATCGGAGACGGCGGGGGAGGCTCTGACGGCTTTCTGTCTGTCGGCGTCGTGAACGCATTCATGTTTCTGTCCGGGCGTCGCAGCCGGATTCCGAAGTGTGCGCCGAGCAGCAGACGGACGCTTCGGGGATGCGAACGCGGGAGGCAAGCTGTGTCAGTTCATACAACGTTTCTTCGACGGCATCGGTCTGTTCGCCGCCGGCCAGCGTTTCCAGTCTTCGGGACGGTTCTGTGAACACGTCGAAACCTGCGCCGCCGGCAGTTCCGGCAAGGTTATGAGCGAGCTGCTTCAGCCGCCGGGTGTCTCCTGCAGAAAATGCTTCCTGCATGCCGGAAACCGTGGATATCAGAAAATCTCCGAATTCCTGGACGATTTCCTGAAAGACTGGATTGTCCAGAGGCAGCGCTGATGTGATTTCTGTCGGTTCGGAAACGGCATCCGGCAGGTTTCGGTCACTGCATGCAGCTTCTGATGCCTTCTGAATTGCCGTAAGCAGTTCCTTTTCCACGACAGGTTTGGTCAGATAGTCGCTGCAGCCGGCGTCGATGCAGCGGTTGCGGTCGTCTTTCATGGCGTGGGCTGTCAGAGCGATGATCGGTACGCGGATACCCTGTTCCCGCATGGCTCTGGCCGCGGCGTATCCGTCCATCACGGGCATCTGCATATCCATCAAAATGACGTCATAACGGTTCTCAGACGCCAGTCGCAGACCCACGGCGCCGTTTTCCGCAGTATCCACATCGTGGACGCCCGCATTGGCGAGCAGAGCCGTGATCAGTTTCCGATTGATGAGGCCGTCTTCCACAAGCAGGATGCGGACCGGAGTCAGTCCGGGACTGGGAACATCCGTGCTGCCGGAATGCCGGCTCATGGCCAGCCCGTCCGTCTCCGCCGGCGCGAGAAGCCGGACGTGATCGGCGGGACCCGTGTCGATCGTCACGCTGAACGTTGATCCTTTTCCTGGTCGACTCGTCACGGAAAGGTCGCCGCCCAGTGCCTGAGCCAGGCGGCGGCTGATGGTCAGTCCCAGCCCCGTTCCGCCGTACTTTCGTGTGACCGTGTTGTCCGCCTGAGAAAACGCATCGAAGATCGTTTCCAGTTTATCGGGCGGAATTCCCACACCCGTATCTGCCACATCGAGTGTCAGGATTCCGCCGGGATCATTCCGTTCCCAGTGAGCGGTCAGATGGATGCTGCCGCGTTCCGTGAATTTGATGGCATTTCCCAGCAGGTTGACCAGAATCTGCTTCAGACGGGTGGGGTCGGTGCGTATGGTCGCCGGCATCGCACTCGACCATCGATAATCCAGCGACAGTCCTTTTTCGCCGGCTTTCATGCGCATCATGCTGATCACTTCGGCAAGCAGTCCGTGGGGCGAGACATCCATCTTCTCGACTTCCATCCGGTCTGATTCGATCTTCGACAGATCAAGCACATCGTTGATCAGGGCGAGCAGGTGCTGTCCACTGGCCGCGATACTGGCCAGATATTCATCCCGGTCTTTTTCGCTGATGCGGTCTGCGTGCTGAAGCAGCAGGTCGGAAAACCCGATGATTCCGTTCAGTGGCGTGCGGATTTCGTGACTCATATTGGCCAGAAACCGGCTCTTGGCCCGGTTGCTGGCGTCAGCCCGGTCACGTGCTCTTTCCAGCTCGGACTGCAGTCGGCTGTTCGCAATCGCGAGCCCCATGAGTTCACCAACAGCCTGCAGAAACTGGACGCGCCGGTCGTCGCGTGCCGGATACGGGTCCGTATACAGGAACATGATTCCTACCGGCGCACTGCGGTGCATGAGGGGCACGATGTAGTGACCGTGCGGTGTCATGTTCTCGAATGTCTGCTCATGACGCGGATCACAGAAGCAGTCGTCGGAAATGAGCATTTCACCGGACAGAGCGGCCCGGCCGCACAGGCAGAATCCCTTCGGAATGGTCTTTTCCTTTTCGTGGAATTCATCAGAAAAATGGCCGGACGTCGTATACAGCCTCAGAACGTCCTCCTCTTCATCCGTCAGGAAAATGCCGGCCTTGTTCTGGATGTTCAGCTGGTCAAGCTGCATCAGCAGATTGAGCGAATCCGTGAGTCGTTTCTTCAGAGGCCCCTGTTCCTGAAGAATGCGGGCGATGTTCGCGCGGGCCGAAGCATCGTCACGATCACGGCGCTGGAGTTTTTCACGTTCGACGTCTTCCGTGATGTCTCTTTGCGTCGCGATGTAGGCCGTGATGCGCCCGTCGTCGATGACCGGAGAAATCGTCAGATGCGCCCAGTAAAAATCGCGGTCCGGCTGAGGAGGCGGCGTCTGTCCCAGGACCGGCAGAGCCGGCGCGGCCGAAGCAGAAGGTTTTCGCCGGTTGCAGATTCGTCCGTACCAGGTTTCTCCCCGCTGCAGCGCTGCCCACATCTGCCGGTAGACCGCGGGATCCGTCCGTTCGTTTTTCAGAATTCGTGGCGTCTGACCAATGACTTCCCGAGCTTCCCAGCCTGTCATCCGGCTGAACGCTTCGTTGACGTAACGAATCGTGCCGTCGATATCCGTGATCATGACCGCATCAGCGCTCGCAGCCACGGCATTCCGGAAATAGCGTTCGCTGGGCATCGAAGGGGCGATCCTGTAACTCGTTCGGGACCGGGATGACACGTTCTGACCCGGCAGGAATACCGGGCCGGATCAGATTCCGGCGAGGCACGATTTCGGATTTCTGCAGACAGCAGATGACGTGGCCGCACACGCTCGCTGGATTCTGTCGGGTGCGGGGACACCCGTTCTGTACACAGGAACGTATGTCGCGAAACGGCATCTCGGACGAAAAACGGGGGGGGACCTCCCGGCAGCACGGCTGACCGTGAGGATCCTGTCGGTTGTCCGGGGGCCTTCCCTTTTATCGATCTGGCCGCGTCACCTGTATCCGGCACACGCACCGCAGTCTGCCTCAGGGCGTCAGGCGGATTCACCGGGCTGCAGAAGGAGACTCCTGGGTCGGGACGCATTTTCCGGAACAGACCGGACCGGCGTCGTCAGCGCTTTTGCTCCTGTTGGCCGCATGGCCTTCGCGCACTGATGGCGAAGGTGCTTTGGAAGCGCGGACCGCGCGTCGAAGTGACCCACCGAACTGGGGCGCGTCGGGAATCGCCTGCCTGTCAGTCGTCGGGTGCGGCCACCGGCCGGTTCCACAGGTCAGGTGGATACAGTGTCTGTTTTCGGGACGCGGTGAATGAACCGAAACCGTTTCCGTCTGAAAGAGTGCGTGCTCGGTACTGTGTCCGGGAATCCGGGACGTGAACAACCGGCAAGTCCTGATGCGGTGTCGGTTCGATATCGGCTGCAGATGGAAGGCCATCGGCAGCGTGCGGCGTCCAGAGGAGCGGGGGGCCGGATGCCCGGTCCGAGGCCCCGCGGGACCTCGGGAACGGGCCTGTTTTCCGGAGACGCAGGAAGAACGTCAGTTGTCGCCGGGAACCAGACGGGCCGGAGGCACCCGGCCGGCCAGCAGGGCGAAGGCTGCTTCCAGATCCGCTTCCATTTCGGCAATCGTCGTGCCTCCGGGAACGTGCAGGTGGCTGCCGCCGGTCATGCCGGCGATGGCCGACATGAGATCCGTGTCGGCTCCGGACCCCACCGAAATCGTATGCACGACGATGCCGGCCTCTTTCGCCTGTTCGGCGATCATGAAGGCATACAGAGCCGCACGCCAGTTGGAGTCCCAGCTTCCGTAGCTGCTGTCGATGGTGAAGTCGGCCACGCCGTCGCCGTCGAAATCGGTCAGTTCATCCCAGTCCCAGTCCGGGGGCAGGCTGTTTTCGTCGAATCCGTACGGATACTGGTTCGGCTGTCCGTCCGTCATCAGCAGGATGTATTTCTGTGCGCCGTAGCGGCCCTGTTCATCGATCAGTTCGATGGCGTCTTCCAGACCGTATCCCATTCCCGTGGCACGGTCGTAGTGTCCCGGCTGCTTGTGAACCTGAATGGTGTCGATGGCCGTGTAGTCATCGGTGAGGTGTTCGCCATTCAGATCGACCGTCACTTCGACGCCGTCGTCCCAGAGTCCGATCTGCCGGCGCGAGGTGGTGGCATAGGTCACCAGTCCGAGATGGTCGCCGTATCCCAGGTTGTCCAGGAAGGTGGCGAACAGAGTCATTCCCTCCTTGACGGCATGGTGCGGATAGATGGGAGCTCTCCACAGATCTTCCGACTGGTGGTTCATCATCTGTTCGGAAATCAGGTAATGCATCAGGGTGCGGTAGCCGTATGTTTTCCCGTATCCATAGGCATTCAGCGAGCTGTCCGTCATGACGAAATCGATGTAGTCCTTCCACATGGTTTCGCTTTCGGACGCGGACGGCTTACCGTTGAGCGTTCCGTCGACTCCTGTTTTGCCCTCCTGTGGAAACGGAATGGGGCTGCTGCTTCCGGAACCGGCCCCGGGATAGTCATACAGATCGCCGTAGTAGTAGTAGCTGCTTCCACCGTTCGTGTTGTACCACAGGTAGCTGGAATACGGTCCGGATTCGAGGACGAGCCAGTAATAGCCGTAGGCGTAGTTCGTGTAGTAGGTCGTGCCCAGTCCGGAACTGTATCCGGAACTCCAGCCGTCCCAGTAATTGCCGGATGATCCGCTGCCGTCGTCGTCCAGGCCGAGCGTGGTGTACACGGTGTCGACATCGTTGCTGCTGATGTACGTTCCGGCATACGAATTGATGCCTCCAAAACCGCCCGACGGAAATTTGACGGTCGCCGCGTCGTCGCTGAACGTGACATTGGACGCCACCAGAGCATCCCAGATGTCGTCCAGACTGCTTTCCACCTGGGCCAGTCCGAGCCGGTTGATGGTGCCGGAATAGATGAGGCTGTCGTAGGCCATCGATCCGGAATAGTCCAGCACGGCCACGATGTCGCGGGATTCGATGAATGCGGTGGCCTGAGTGGTCAGGGTGTGGGACCGTTTTCCGATGACCGGTGCGAAGGACAGCCGCAGTTCGGCATCCGGAGCCGTCAGGTCTTCGTTGTCTTTGCGGATGGTGACACGGACCATGTTGTACGGCGGACTGCCCCAGGTTTCCTGATACGTCTGTCCGTCGGATCCGAGCAGTCGGGATCCGAGTTCCACGTCTGTGTCGGGATCGATATAGAACCCGTTCAGGTCGCACACATGTTCGGCCATGTCGCGGGCCTGCTGAGCAGACAGGGCCTGGACAGCCTGGACGTCCGTGATTCCTGCTTCGCCGGCTTCCCGCACGGCCACGACGATTTCCTGAGCGGCGGCCAGAGCGGCCGCGTCTGCTGCCCCCTGCATGCGGGTTTTGGTCACGGTGATCATGCCCAGGTCCACGGACATGCCCACGAACGTGAGAGCCGCCAGCATGCTCAGAATGGCCAGAGCAAAGAAGACGCCGCGTCGACGATCCGCTTCCAGACGGTGACAGGGATTCGGATGAGTCTGTTTCATGATGAGTTCCCCCGCTGCTGTCGGCCCACCGTGTTCAATAAAGTCATCTCTGCTGCTGTCTGGTTTCTGTAGTGTCCCGGCAAATCGGCCGGCTTCCCGACGCAGGCTGGCACAGGCCGGGTCCGGAACGCCCCTGTCTGCATCAGTTCGTCAGGCCGCCGCTGTTAATGCCGGCGCGGAGCACCAGCCCCGCTCGAATCGTGACTCCGTCGAGATAGTTGGTCGGAAACAGACTGACACTCGAATACGGAAGCTGCAGTTCGATGAGCATCAGTTCCAGTTCATTGTTTTCGTCGGAAATGTCGAACGGTGTCCCGGCTGCGTCTCCCTCGGCAAACTCGATGCTGACGATCAGATCGTCCCCCGGCAGTCCGGATGCCGTGACGAAGTTGCGCAGATCGCGTTCCACTTTCTCGTTGGGCGTGTCGCTGCTGTCGACCACATAGCGCCAGTCCATCGTGGCCAGACGGCCGGCTTCACGAACGGCCGAATCGAGAATCGTGGCGGCCCGCAGTGCGGTGCCCAGTTCGATGAGTCCCAGGACCAGGAACAGCATCACCGGCAGAATGATGGCGCATTCCACGGCCGCCACGCCGCGGCGTGCGGGGCCAGGCTGTGAGCACAGTAATCGCTGCATCATGGTCATTCCTTTCTCATGACGGCCTGCCCGTACAGGTTCAGATTGCCGACCCAGCGGGGGCCCATGATTCCCACTTCGCTATACGGGACTTCGATTCGGACCATGAACAGAGTGCGCTCTTCCAGGTCGGCCACTTCGACCGACGAAAGCTGGCTGTAATCGATCTGCGATGCATCCACCGTGCTGTCATCGAAAATGCTGGCGTCCAGAATTTCGATCGTGACGTTCTCAAGGTCCGCGTCGATGGCCGAATCGAGAATGGCGTAGGCCAGGTCGTAAACGTCGTCCGACGTGACTCCCTCACCGACTCCCAGCCGGGCCGCCCGCCGGGCCGCGGAATTCAGCGTGTGGATGGTCATGAAGCAGTGCCCGAATTCGATGAATCCGAACAGCACCGTGAAAAAGACAGGCAGCACCACCGCGGTTTCCACAAGAGACGATCCGCGGCGTCGCCGACGTCGGGTTGTCACGGAGATGGTGTTCACGGCATCTGCCTTTGGTGCGGAACGAATGTCACGAAAATGAACGAACCGGAACACAGAAGCCGGTTCCACTCACAGCTTAGAACAGGAAATGCCACCCGGGGGAAAACACTCAGGCTCGCCGTCTTTCGGCAGCGGCTGCCGATTCCCGGGGACATCTTCCGCGTCGCAGGACAACCACATCTTCCCGGCACTCGGGACTCCATGAAGCCTGCCGTGTTCCGGAATTGCATCACATGCGGCGAAACGGCTGCGTCATCATTCAGCCTGGACACCTCCGAATGCCGATAATGACAGTCAGACAGTTCGCGGCGGTTTTGTGGATCGAATCCGGGACGATTTTCGCAGAACGGCCGTCTTTTCCGCACCGATCGGGTTTCCGGTCAGATCAGGCAGACATCACGATGTCCGGTGAACAGCAGATGACGGATGCTCAGAAAATCGAGCTTCTGGAAGAACAGCTTCTTCGGGCGCAGCGGCTCAGTTCCGTCGGCGCTCTGGCCAGCAGCATCACGCACGAATTCAACAATATCCTGACGACGGTCATCAACTACGCCAAAATGGGCGTTCGGCACAGGGACGAGGCCACTCGGGACAAGGCGTTCGACCGCATTCTGTCGGCCGCTCAGCGGGCTGCGAAAATCACAACCGGCATGCTGGCGTATTCGCGCAACACGAGTGACCGTTACGACCCGGCTGAACTGGGACGCCTGGTCGATGATGTTCTGGTTCTCGTCCAGAAGGACCTGCAGATGCACCGCATCGGCCTGGATCGCGATCCGTCCGGGCCGGTCTGGGCGCAGGTCAACAGCAGTCAGATCCAGCAGATTCTGATCAATCTGATTGTCAACGCCCGGCAGGCCACCCCTGAAGGAGGCCGCATTCGCATTTCCATCCGCGACAATCCGGAAGAAGGCTGGGCCGAAGTGTCCGTGGCCGACACGGGATCCGGCATCCCGCATGACCGGCTGCAGAAAATCTTCGATCCGTTCTACACGACCCGAAAAGCCGATGCCCGGGGACAGGGCGGCACGGGGCTGGGCCTGGCACTGTGCCGAAAGATCATCGAAGCGCACGGCGGCCGCATTCGGGTGGAAAGCGAGCCGGGCCGCGGCACCACGTTCACTCTGAAACTTCCTCGCTGCGAATCGCCGGCCGGCATGATCGACACGTCGGCCGCCTGATTCGGAATCGATCGCCGGGCTGACAGCCGCGTGCAGATACGGTGGCTGACAGAATGCGGCCGGTGGCCGAGGCGTCTGAGTGTCACGGGTGCCGTTCTGTGGACGAATCCGGCCCGGCCAGCTCGTCCGGATTCCGGCCGGTGGCGCGGGCCCAGCGGGTGCGAAAGCCGGGCCGCTGCAGCACACCGGGGTTCAGAACACCGTGTGGCCGGCGGCCCTGATACAGATCGATGACACCGCCGCAGACGGTCCGGCCGATGTCGCGAAAGAATTCGTCGGTCCAGGCGACAGAATGCGGGGCCAGAATCACGTTGTCCAGACTGCTCAGACGGTGCGGTTCCTGCAGCGGTTCGTTTTCGAAGCAGTCGATGGCCGCTCCGGCAATCCGTTTTTCCTTCAGTGCGTCGAACAGAGCGTCTTCATCGACAATGCCGCCTCGAGCCGTATTCAGCAGCCAGGCGTCCGGTTTCATCATGTCCAGTTCGCGGCGGCCGATCAGTCCACGGGTGGATTCATTCAGAGGGCAGTGGATCGACACGAAATCGGCTGATCGGAGCAGTTCGGGCAGAGACACCGCAGTGACGCCCAGTTCGTGAAACACGGAATCCGGCACGAACGGATCACAGGCCAGCGGACGATTCATTCCAAAAGGCCGCAGCATCGCAACCAGTTCCCGGCCGATCCCCCCCAGACCGATGATGCCCAGAGTGCGGTCGCGCAGTTCTTTTCCGGGAAATTCCGTGCGCCGGTCCCACCGGCCGGTTCGGACGAGTCGGTCTTTGCTGAGCATGTGGTGGGACAGCGCGATCATCCAGCCGATGGTCGCTTCGGCCATGGACCGATCGACGGCGCCGGACGTGATCGTGACCAGCACATCGCGTTCCGTGCAGGCGTCCACATCGACGCTGTCGAATCCGACACCGAAACGGCCGATCATCAGCAGGTTCTCGCAGCCGTCCAGAGAGGCCTGAGTCACCTGAGGTGTGAGCACGATGACAGCATGAGCGTCCCCGATCTGATGCGGCTGAATGACCGGCCGGTGTTCTTCGAACGCAGAAAGACGGATGCCGCCGCATTCCCGCAGCAGATCCAGGCCGGCGTCATGGAATTTCAGCCGCCCGTGCGTATCGAAAAAGTCGGCGGTCAGCCGGACGGAAAACGTGTCGGCAGTCACCGATCCGGACCTCCCGCACGCCGCCTGCGGCGGGCCGTCTGGGGACGGGGCGAATCGGCCAGTAGTTCGGGGAATGTGGAATTCAGGTACGTTCGCAGCGGCCGCGGAGCTGATTCCGGAAACAGCAATTCGCCATCGGCGGCATCCGCGTGGCGATGCCGCACGGCATCCTGGAACTTCTGTTCCTGTTCGGGGCGGTTCTGTCGATGGGCAATCAGAGCGCGGGCGGCCAGAGCCATCATTTCCAGACGTTCGAATCCGCCGATGGCCCGGATCTGTCGCAGCAGGGCAGCCAGACGGTCATCGGCCCGCTGCAGATCGGGAGGCTGGCGGCGGATGTACAGCAGAGCGAGCTGGAAGGAAGCGTACAGGGCTTCGTCGGAATCCGGATAGCAGGTTTCGACAGCCAGCCAGGCCGATTCGCTGGACGGCATCAGCAAAGCAGCGGCGAACTGGGCCGCGGCCGACGATTTCTGTTCGACGGGATTCGGTTCTTCGTACGGCAGTCGCAGCGGCGGCATCCAGTGGCGGGAAGCCAGCACGCCGACGGCCGTCGCAATCAGAAAACCGGCTGCGGCCGCCTTCGCAGAAGGAAACAGAGCCCGGATGCGGCCCGGAAAACCGGACGGCTGCTTCAGGGACGCATTGATCGGCAGGGACTGCAGAGCGGCAATCGCGGAAACCATGTCGGCTGCCGTGGCAAACCGGTCATCCGGATTCTTGGCCATCATGCGGTGGATCGTGTCGCACACGGCCGTCGGCAGATCGGCCCGAAACCGGGACAGCGGTGTGGGATCGTCCTGCAGATGCTGAACGGCCACAGCCACGGAATGTCCGGATGAAAACGGCGGTCGTCCGGCGAACATGTGGTAGCAGGTCACTCCGAACGAATACTGATCGCTGCGTGCATCCAGGCGGCCGCCGCGAATCTGTTCCGGACTCATGTACAGCGGCGTCCCGATAGCCGTTCCGGTCTGGGTGAGATGTTTCTGATCGGCCTGTTCGCTGAGCTGGGCGAGGCCGAAATCGGCGACCTTGGCCACATCGTCCGCGGTGAGCATGATGTTTTCGGGCTTGATGTCCCGATGCACGATGCCGGCCTGTTCGGCAGCCTGCAGCGCTTCGGCCACCTGCCGCATCCACCGGACTCCCTGATGCAGTTCCGGCGGGCCGTCCCGGCGGATGCGCTGAGACAGATTGCAGCCCGGAACGTATTCCTGAACGATGTAGTGGATGCCGTTGTCTTCGCCCGTCTGATAGACCTGAACGATGTGCGGATGATTCAGTCCCGCGGCTGCCCGGGCTTCCCGTTCGAACCGTTCCACCATGGACACATCGAATCCGGCAACCCGATCCGAACGCAGCACTTTCAAAGCGACCACCCGCTGCAGCGACGGCTGCTCGGCAAGGTACACTTCCGCCATGCCACCGGCCCCCAGACGCCGCAGCAGGCGAAATTCTCCGATGGTCCGGTCGATCAGTTCGTCGGGATGCGACGGTCCCGGTTTGCGTTCTGCAGCGGAGTCTGACATGTTGGTCCCGCAGGGGAAGCCAGGGCAGAAAGAACCGGTAGCGTCGCCGGAGCCCGGCAGCCCGTCAACTGTGAAAGCCGCGTGAATGAACGACTGTGTCACTCTGTGTGCCGTGAGTATGACGTCTCAGCCCGGACGGACCAGTGAGAATCTGGGCCGCATCCGCCGGGCAGCCGAACGGGCGGTCGCTGCGGGAGCGGAACTGGTTCTGTTTCCGGAACTGTCGCTCACCGGATTTCTGCCCAATCACCCGGAAGACAGCCACGACATCTGGCTGCGAAAGGCTCTTCGGGAAGCCCGGCGTCTCGCAGAACCTCTGGATGGTCCGGCTGTGGCCCAACTGACGCACATCGCCCGAAACCGTCGTTTGCTGCTGTGCGCAGGACTGCTGGAAGATGCCGGGCGGCAGCTGTTCAATACGCAGGTTCTGGTGGGGCCGGACGGTCTGCTGGGTTCCTGGAGAAAGCTGCATGTCCCGATGTACGAAATGCCGTTCTATGCCGGAGGCCGGCAGGCCGCTGCGGTGGACACGCCACTGGGACGCATCGGTGTCAACATCTGCTTCGATACGTTTTTCCCGGAATCCACACGTCTGCTGGCCGATACGGGAGCCGAAATCGTGCTGTTTCCGTTTGCCGCCGATCCGGATCCGGGAACCGCGTCGGCGTGGTTCGAGTGGGCGAGTGTGGCCCTGCGGGCGCGGTGTCAGGAAAACGGAATTTTCGGCCTGGCATGCAACCTGGTCGGTCCGGTGGAAGCCTGCGGTGTGCGTCAGACGTTTCCCGGCGGACAGGCTTTCATCGGGCCGATGGGAAACATCCTGCATCGTCCCGACGACACCGGAGGCGATCTTCTGACCGTCACGTGCCGCGCTGAAGATCTGCGAATGGCCTGGGCGTCGCCGGACTGCCTCTGCCGCTTCTATCGTCCCGAACTGCACGCCGGCCGGGCGGGGGAAGCAGGAGCGGCGGAACGGGCGGATGCCGGTGCAGCAGCCGGCAGAATCTGCCGATGCCATCCGGAAGACGACTGACAGCGAACCAATCTGTCGGACCGACAGCCGGGGCGGTCTGTTGCCGGATCGAGCAGACGGATAGAGTGGCGGCGTTCGGGTTCTGCCGCCGATTCTGCTCTGTTTGCGCGAGTACTTCGCTGATGGTTTGTCGCTTTTTGACTGTGGCCCTGATGCTGATCGGGGCTCTGCCTGCCGCGGCGCAGGGACTGCGCGTCGAAGCGCGGGTCGTGCAGCAGGTCGATCGGCCCGCGGCCGATGCTCCGGTGCTTTCCAGCAGTGTGACGCTTCTGTACAGCGGCCGGGCATGGGACTACGTGGATTCTGCCGATGAGATCATTCTGTTCGAACCGGCCGCCCGACGATTCGTCGTACTCAACACAGCCCGGGAGCTGCGGACGATTGTGTCGTTCGAGGAGATTCGGCATCTGCTGAACGCCCGCCGCAAAGAATCGACTCGTTACGTCAACGACCTGCGCCGTGTCTCGGGACCGGAGGCCGACCGTGTCTCCCGGATGCTGTCCTTTCAACTGAATCCGCAGTTCGATGTTCACTTCGATGAAGGCAGCGGACAGATGACGCTGCGGGCGCCCGGATGGACCTATTCCGTCCGGACTCATCTCTGGAAGGATGCCGAACAGGTCGACGAATACCTGCTGTATGCGGACTGGGCATCGCGGCTGAATTATGTCCTGCATCCGGCCAGTTTTTTTCCGGAACCCCGCGTGGAACTCAACCGCCACCTTCGCGAACGGGGCCGGCTGCCGACCGTGGTGGAACTGGACCTGCGTCCCGATGAACGCCTGCGGCTGCGGGCGGAATACAAATTCGTGCTGCATCTGAGCGAAGCGGATCAGAAACTCATCCGTTCCTGGGAATCTCTGGCACAAAGTTCTTCTCTGAAGGACATGCCGTTTCTGAGGTATCAGCAGACGGTTCTGGTCAGCCGCCGCTGAGCGGATCGAGCAGACTGCGAACGATCTCCGTCGATTCTTTCGGTCGCCCCGCCCCGCTTCGGTTCCGATGTTCGGTGTCCGCAGTCCGCCTGCCGGGAATTCCCTCAGCGGATGCCGGAAGCCTGATTTCTGACGAATACGGGCGCGTTCGACGTGTTCGTTGCGCGGCAGGAGGCCGTGTCGCAGCAGGCAGCTGAATGGCCGATTCGTCTGTGTTCGGGAAGCGAACTTCTCCGGTTCACGCTTGAATCGGACGGCGGCATGCGATTGAATCGCTGCAGAAGCCTGTCGACGTGGCGGGGTATCCGCCGGTCGACTGACAACCATCCTGCAATCCATCCTGCCATCCTGCTGTGGTCTGTATGCGGACTCGGTGCAGCAGCAGTGTGTGTCCTTCCTGGAGACTCTCAGACATGTCCTCAGTCGATCGCCGTCAATTTGTGAAGTCCGTGGCTGCTGCCGGAGCGGCCGCGATAGCCTTTCCGGCCATTGGCCGGGCCGGAGTGTCCGCCAATGATCGCATCGGAGCCTGTGTGGTGGGAGTGCGGGGCCGCGGTGGGAGCCACCTGAGTGCCTGGCTGAAGGATCCGCGCACGGAAGTGCGGGCCATTGTCGAAGTCGACGAAACGGTCGCTCAGAAACGAGCCGACGAAGTCGAAAAGCACCAGGGAAGCCGGCCGGTGGTTTATTCGGACATGCGCAAAGCATTCGAAAGCGACGACATCGACATCGTCAGCACGGCCACGCCGAACCACTGGCACGCATTGACCGGCATCTGGGCGATGCAGGCCGGAAAGGATGCCTATGTTGAAAAGCCGGTCTGTCACAATGTGCATGAAGGCACCGCTCTGATCGCAGCGGCCCGCAAATACGGACGCATGTGCCAGGTGGGAACGCAGTGCCGATCCAGTCAGGCCGTGCGTGATGCGGTTCAGTTTCTGGCAGAAGGCGGCATCGGCACCTGCACCTTTGCCCGCGGCCTGTGCTACAAACGCCGCAAATCCATCGGCCCTCTGGGCGATTATCCGATTCCTCCCGGAGTGGACTACAACCTGTGGTGCGGTCCGGCGACATACACAAACCCGAAACACACGCGGCCCCGGTTTCATTACGACTGGCACTGGCAGCGTCATTACGGGAACGGCGATCTGGGCAACCAGGGACCTCACCAGACCGACGTGGCCCGCTGGGGACTGGGAATCGACACCCATCCGTCCAGTGTTCTGACGTACGGAGGCCGTCTGGGATATCAGGCGGAACGCAACGATCCCGACTACGTGGATGCGGGCGACACCGGCAACACCGAAGTGTCCATCTACGATTACGGCGACCGCTGCATCGTGTTCGAAACGCGTGGTCTGAGTGTGGATGATTCGGCGGACGAGGAAATCAATCGGCTGTTCCAGAGCACCAAAGGGAACAAGATCGGCGTGATCTTCTACGGATCCGACGGGTATCTGGTGCAGCGTTCCTACACGCACTGCATCGCGTATGACCGCGACATGAATGTCGTGAAGGAATTCCGGGGAGGCGGAGACCACTTCGGAAACTTCCTGGATGCCTGCCAGAGCCGCCGTGTGGAAGATCTGAATGCGGACGTGCGGGAAGGGCATCTGTCGGCGGCCATCAGCCATCTGGGCAACATTTCCTACTACATGGGCGAAAAGAACCATGCGAGCGCCGATGAACTGGCGGCCGCTCTGAAGGACGTAGCCAGTCAGGACGACAATCAGGCGACGCTGGAGCGGACGCTGCGGCATCTGACGGACAACGGAGTCGATCTGGAACGGTTCCCCGTTTCGCTGGGGCCGAAACTTCAGTTCGATCCGGAACGCGAACTGTTCACCAGCCATGCGGATGCCAATGCCTGGCTGACGCGGGACTACCGCGAACCGTTCGTCTGTCCGAAGGCCGATCGCGTGTGAATTCCGGACCGACCGGTCCTGCCCGTCCCCGGAACGCTGTTCGGTTCGAAGAACGGCGGCCGCCGGCCGGTCACGGACGGAGCAGGTCTCAGCGGCCGCTGTGAAGGCGGCCGTACGTTTTTTCCTTCAGCAGGGACTGCAGGCGTGCTGTCACACCAGGTTTTCTTCACTCTGAACAGTGATTCTTCGGATGCGGCCGATACGCTGGTGGCGGCCTGCCGCCGTTACCTGCCGGAACATGAGGGTGTTGTCTTTTTCGCTGCCGGAACCCGCACACCCGACCTGAACCGACCGGTCAATGATGATCAGTTTCATGTGGCGCTGAACATCGTGTTCGACAGCCGCGCTGCTCACGATGCCTACCAGGTGTCCGATCGTCACACGACATTCGTGAAGGAAAATCAGCACCTGTGGAAACAGGTGCGGGTCTTCGATGCCGACATGCCCTGATGCCGCGCCGACACACAGATCAGGATGCCTGCCCGGGTTCGCCGGTCACGTGGACACAGTGGCTGGCGGCCATCATGACCGGGACGGGCCTGGCTGTCATGTGCTGGTCGGGTCTGCTCACCGACCAGGATCTCAACGGCGGCGACACATGGCCGTACTTCATGCCGCAGAAGGTGGTCCTGGCTGAAAGCCTGCAGAACAATCGCATTCCCGGCTGGCATCCTCTGACGGGACTGGGCTATCCCCTTCTGGCCGAAAGTCAGGCCGGCGTGTTCTACCCGCCCACGCAGATTCTGTACCGCCTGTTCGAAGTGAATCGGGCGTTTTCCGTCAGCACGGTTCTGCATTATGCCCTGGCCTTCGTATTCGCCTGGCGCTTCATGCGGTCTCAGGGAGTTTCTGCCACCGCATCTCAACTGGCAGCCCTGGTGTATGTTTACGGATGGTTTCCCGCCCGCATTTCTCTGGAATGGAGCATCATTGGAGGAGTCTGGCTGCCTCTGACATTATGGCGGGGGCATGAATTTCTGACGCGCCCCGGGCGGATGCGCTTCGCTCTGCTGGCGTCCGCACTGGCTGTCCACCTGCTGGCCGGTCACTTCACGCTGGCATTCATCACCGAACTGTGTCTGATTGCCTATGCGGTTCTGATGCGCGTTTTCACGCCGCAGGACCGACGGCCCGCATGGTCGACGGTGTCGCTGGTGCCGGCTGCGGTTGCGACGGGGCTGCTGCTGAGTGCAGCCCAGATTCTGCCGACCATGGAACTCAAACAGATCAGCCAGCGGGATACTTCACAGACCCGGCCGGACCGCCCGTTCGATCCGGGTTACGGCCACATGCCGCCGCTGTATCTTTCTCAGCTTGTCGCATCCTGGACGTGGTGGCACACCCCGGAAATCCGTTCGTCCGGACGTCTGCAGCAGCTTCCCGGATCGATTTCCAGCGCCACCAACGCCGTGGAAGCGCACTTTTACGTGGGCCTGATTCCCCTGGGACTCATCGTGCTGGATCTGTTGTTTCGAAAACACCGTTCGGCAGCTCCGTCCGTTCGCCGGATCTGGTGGACACTCATTCTTCTGAGCGTGTTTTATGCGACCGGGTGGCTGCTGCCGGTCACCGGTCATCTGCCGGGGTTTTCGTATTTCATGGGACCGGGACGTTACACGATCGTGGCCACGCTGGGAGCTGCCGTTCTGTGCGGCCTGTCGCTGGACCATCTGGCCGGGCGGCGCGCTTCTCTGGTACCGATCACCATCGTCATCGCCGGCCTGACATGGTTCGATCTGCACCAGGCGTCCCGGGCGGTGGCCGATGCGGTTCCCGTCCCGGAAATCTGGCCGCACCGACACGAAAGCTGGATTCGCCGTTACTTCACGTCACAGCCGCCGCGGACAACCCGCGTGCTGGCGCCCGGTCCCAACGTGGCCTGTCTGTTCGGCACCGCCGCGGTTCCGCAGTACCTGGGAATCGGACCGGCGGTGTACTTCAGCGAAGCGTTCGATCTGGCCCGCAGTCCGGAGGACGAACGGTTTCTGTCGGACGAGCAGCACCGGAAACTGCGGGATCTGGCCGTGACCCATGTTCTCACCGACACCAGGCTGCCGCCGTCGGACTGGCTGGAATTCGTTCAGGCCGGTCCCGATGCCCTGCTGAACCGAATCTGGGGAGATCCCTACGCGGTGCGGTATCTGTACGCTGTGCGCGATGCCCGGGATCGGCTGGAATCAGCCCCTCCGGATGCCCTGACTTCCTGGTCGTGCACGGTGGATGAAGCGACCGTGGTGGAATTCGACGTGACGCTGTCTCGTCCCGGAATTCTGCAACTACACGAACTGGACTACCCCGGGTGGACGGTGTTTGTCGATGGCCGTCCGGCCCAGGACGAAGCGGCGGCCGAACATCCGCGCGGTGGTCTGGTCCGCACGGTGCCGGTGCCTGCCGGAACACACCGTGTCCGCTGGGAATTCCGGTCCAAAGCGATTCGCCATGGAATTCAGATCTCAGTGCTGACGGCGCTGGTGCTGTGGGGCGGAGTGTTCCTGCGGCTGCCCCGGCGCCACAACGCGAGAAACGTGAAAAAGGAACAGTGAACATGAAAGCGGCCTGCATCACGGAACACGGTCCCCCGGAAAATCTGCAGATTCGCGATGTCCCGGACATCGACACGCCGGCAGACGATGAACTGCTCATCGACATCACAGTTTCCGCCGTGAACCCGATCGATACCTACCTGCGCAGCGGCAGTGTGGGCGGCACCATCGACGGGTTCTGGATTCCGGGCTGCGATTTCGCCGGACGCGTGGCAGCCGTCGGCGCGAACGTGTCTCAGTTCGCCCCCGGTGATCGCGTCTGGGGAAGCAATCAAAGTCTGTCCGGGCGGCAGGGAACGCTGGCCGAACGGATCGCTGTGTCTGAACAGTGGGTGTATCCCATTCCGGACAGCGTGACAGACGAAGCGGCTGCCGCCGGAGCGCTCACGGGCATCACGGCGCACCTGGGACTGCACCTGCACGGAAATCTGGCTCCCGGAGAAGTCGTGTTCGTCCATGGCGGCACCGGCGGTGTGGGTTCCGCCGTCATTCAACTGGCTCGTCTGCACAATGCCCGTGTGATCACCACCGTGGGCACCGCCGAGAAAGCGGCCATCGCAGCGGATCTGGGGGCGGACTGCGTGATTCGCTACGACTGCGAAAATGTTTCGGAGCGTGTGCGGGAAGCGGCTGCGGAACACGGAGGCGTCAGTCTGTGGTTTGAAACGCTGCGAACGCCTTCTCCGGAAACCACGATTCCTCTGCTGGCCCGTCGCGGTCGAATGATCATCATGGCCGGTCGCGATGCCCGACCGATTCTGCCGGCCGGCCCGCTGTACGTGAACGACCTGAGGATCATTGGGTTTGCGATGTTCAACGCGTCCGCTGATGAACAGCGTGTCTGCGCGGAATGTCTGAATCGAGCGGCCGCAGAAGGCCGTTTTCGCCCGGTCATCGGACGTCGATTTTCCCTGGAACAGGCTGCTGCCGCTCACCGACTGCAGGAAGACAACACGATCCACGGTGCCGGAACGCTGTGCGGCAAAATCGTGGTGACAGTCAGCGACTGACGCGAACCCGGCAGCCGGCCGCATTTACCGGATTCCGCGGCGGACGAACCGGCCGGCCGGCCGCCTGTTTCCATACTGCCTGCTTCCATACCGCCTGTGTTCGTGCCACTGTCAGCGGCGGGAGAAACGGGGAGTCTCGGGAGGCATTCAGCGGCGGGCCCCGGCGTATGAAAACGGCACCCAGGCACCGTTGTCTTTGC
>WFTL01000077.1 GCA_015485495.1 Planctomycetaceae bacterium | reverse complement strand
GTTCCACTTCCATGCGCTGTCCTGGCCATCCGACGGCGGCCTGTCGGGTATCGGACCTCTGTACTTCCGGTGCTCCGTGAGAGGTCCCTTCATCACATCGGACCATTCTCGATACTCGGCGAAGCCGGCGCTGAGTTGGGACAAAGTCCCGAAGGCCGAAAACAGGCTGGGATGCCCCGTATTCGGATCCGCCGTCAGGACACATGGGATGCTGAAAACGCCGGTCCTCTGTAAAGCTGTCAGCCTTTCTTCTTCAGCCTGCGGGCCTGCTGAGTGAGTTGCTGCAGTTGTTCTGCGGTCAGCCCGTTTGCTTCCCACAGCAGGCAGTGGTATGCCAGAACTCCAGCGGCTGCAGTCGAATCCACTGCGCCACTCCGGCGTCTCCCGGAAAGTTGCACAGTGTGGCGCACACCATCGTGGCCAGCATGGCCACATGAGAATGACGCTGTCCCTCGCGTCCGCGTGGATCGGGAATCGATTGCAAATAATGCAACAGACCCGACGCGGACTGACTCTTCATAACCGGCCTCCATGAAAAGACTTTCCATCAGATCCCTCGCCAGCTCATCGAATGTCGACAAACCTCCGGTGCACACCGCAAATCACGTACCATCACTCTTTGAATGGCTGTAGCCGTGCACCGGCGCTGCATTGCATGCCCGAGAATCGTTCGGTACGTTTAATGGTGAGTTTGTCCGCTGACAGTTGCGAACAACATGATCGTGCCGTTGCTGAATGCTGCGACCTGGTCATGGCTGACGGGACAGGAAAAGGATACTGTTTCTGTTGCTGATGTCCCCCGGAGACGCTTTCCATGGAAACCGATTCCGTTCAGACAGCGGAGGCCTGCGATTTTTCCATGCGTTCGGAATTCCCATTGCGGGACTGGGATCGAATCTGGCGACGAATCAACAGCAGTCAGAAGACCACCGCTCTTGCCTGGGAACTGTGGCCTGACCAGCGCCCCATATCCTTCCTGGATGCACTGGATGAATTCTGTAGGGAAACAACCGGTTCACAACACAGGCTCACACTCGCCGATGAGCTACGGGGTCTGGATCGACAGATCCGTTCAGCCGAACAGATGGCCCGCTGTCCGATCGTCGCGACTCTCGGCATGCTCAACAGCGGCAAATCGAGTCTTGTGGCAGGTTTCCTTTCACATGTCGGTCGCTGCCGAATGCCGCGAGGTCACGCCAACCGCGACGGCACGGCTCGATTCGTCTTCTGGGTTCCCGCATCGTGGAAGAACGATGCGTCCGTCTGGAGCTGTTTTCATGGCCAGCTCCGGCATGTCTTTGGACAGGCGGCTGAGCTGCTCGCGGACGATCCCACGGAAGCGAAACAGCAATACAGCAATACAAATCCGGATGTTCTGAATGTTCCTCTGGTAGCGACCGACACGAAACTCGATGAGTTTCGTGTCGGCTGGCTCGACTGCCCCGATATCCAGAGCGGCCAGAGTCTGCACGACCTGCGGGATGAAACGACCAGTCTTCGTCTCGCGTTTCTCGAAAAAGCGGCGCCTCTTTGTTCAGCCTTTGTCATTGTCACGTCTTTGAGTGTGGCACGGGACCGTACGGTTGATCGACTGGTTCGTGCCGTGGGTAATCGGATGCCTCGGCTTTCCCGTTATCTGGCCATCAACATGATACGACCGAACTATCAGACCAGAGATATTCTGGATGATTTTCAGGACTTCTGTGAAGCACACGGGATTCAGGACTGTTACGCGGCCTACGATCTGGCGATTCCTGACGGCATCCGGTTCATGCCGACTCAACCCGATGGTTTCGAACCCTCCGATGACGGCCACCCCATTCCCTGGTTTTATGCCATGCGGCGGGACGACTCCCCGGAGACGCTGTCCGATGTGCCTGGCGAACGCTATCTCCATCATCTGCCCGGTGTTCTGAATTTCAGTGAGGCAGCACAACGACGTCACCTGGACCTCCTCGATCGGGCGAAGCGTGTGATCAGGCAGGCAGGCGGGGTCCTGAACGCACGAATCCAGAAAGACCGCGAACTCGCATCCGTGAAGGTCGATATTCTGAAACACGCCCTTGCGAAAACCATGACCAACCATGACGGGTCAGGACGTGAGCCTGACCTGACAACGTCGATGACCCGGAGTCTTTCTCTGCAGATTTGCGACGCTGTCCGACGCACCGCTCCCGGATATATTCGCTGGAGGCTCACTATAGGGAAGAAAGCGGGCGAGGCGGGCGAGGCCTTTTTGAAACGTATCGCGAAATGGTTTCCGCGTGTGTCTGAGCGCTTCAGACGGTTCACGGAAACGGCACTGGCTGTCTTCCGAAAGAAAAGTCAGCAGCGACGGAAAACATTCCTCGATTCTCTCGAACAGGCAGGTTTTCTGGATGGTCTTCCGGTCGGGCACGGAAGTGCGATGTCCAGATCGGAACTTCCTGGCCGATGCAATCGCATCGTCACTCGATTTCACGAGCAGAGTGCCGTTGTCTATTCTCAGGAGATGATCGATGACCTGATGAAAGAGATGTGGGACAGCCGATCAGCCTTTCGAAAGGTCCTGGACATCGTATCCACTCCCGTCGTCATGATCATGCTCTTTCTGGCGGCCATGTTTGCGGCCATCGACGGAGGAACGACTTTCATCGGAATCAGTGTTCTCGAATTCGTCATGGTAATGGGATTCACGACACTGGCGGAAAAGCTCAGCAGCAGCACGATTTATCGCGAAGCCGAACGGGTCGTAGCGCTGCACCAGTTTTCCGATCTCCTGGCCATTGCCTGTGACGAACTGGGGCTTCCGCGTCCCTGGCACATCAGCCGCCCGGTTCTGTTGAAGGAATTCAAAGGAGCCGAACTCCCCGAATCACAGCTCCCTCAGGAAGTGAAAGAACCGCGTTTCTGGATTGCAGCAGTCGACGAAGAAGCCGTGTCTCAGCTCTATGGTGCGGTTGCCGTCGAACGTGAGGCCTGACGTAATGGATATGAGGAACGACGAACGGTTAGACAACGCGGTTTCACTTGCCGAAAAAACTGAAAAAGCGTCGGCTCACTGCTTCGGCCGCCACACTTCCGTCCATCAGCTCATTTCAGAAGCTGTCCACTGCTTCCGGCATGACTGCCGGACGATCTGTGACAATCGCGGAGTCACGGAACTGACGATCGCCGTCTTTGGAACCAAAGGTCAGGGAAAAACATGGCTGGTGCGGCAGTTCATCAGCGACGAATCCATACTGGAACAGCTTCCTTCGGGCGACCTGACGCGACACGCCACGGACAAAGTTGTGTGGGTCGGACACACTGCGCCAGCCACGTGCCGTGATTCAGAGGAAATGTTCCTGCGATGTGATGACATGGCAGATCTCGGCGTTCCGTACGTTCTCGTGGACACTCCAGGCCTGACCGATTCGGATTCCCGAGCGGCAAAGATTGCAGCATCCGCTCTGTCTCTGGCACCTGTCAAACTGCTCGTCGTCAGGCGGGATCGGCTGCGCGACAACGAGTACGAAAAACTTGCCAGGCTGGCTGATGGCGCGGTCCTGATTCCTGTTGTCACCGCAGTCCGTGACCGATCTGCTGAACTCACCCGAGACCTGGAGTCGTTTTCAGCCCGTCTGCGTCAGGCAGCGCCGCGTTCCAGATGCTGCGATCCGATTGCTGTGGACGATTTCTCAGTTGGCGAAAGTGAAGGACAATCCCGACAGCAGGCAGTTTCCGGGGTAAAGCAGCACGTGCGGGAACTTCAGCAGCGCGACGACTGGCGTCACCAGACTGTACTTCAGCGTCTGGAAGGTCGTCGGCAACTCTTCGTCAGACAGGTCAGCTCGATCCTTGCCCAGGAAATTCCTGATCTGCCGAATGTGACGGACTCTCTCGACGGAGCCGTTCGGGACGTGCTGCGCGATGCGATCACGTCGCTGATCGGCCGACAGGAAGAACTGAGAATCGGGATCCGACAGCGCCTCCGAGGCAGAATTCTGGAAAACACGATGCCCCTTTGGTTTCCCTACCGCAGTGTGCTGCTGCTGCTTGTTCTGACGCACGGTGCATGGGACAGGCTGATTCTTTTCTTCAGTGGGAGCTCGGTGTCATTGTTTTCAGTACTGGTGGCAGCAGCCCGGAATACGCGCAGTGCACGCAGTTTTGCGGACACAGTTCGGGAAGGTTTCCAGCAGCAGATCAGGGAGAAAGTCAGAACGGATCTTCAGCCTCGCGTGACTGCAGCGGTCTCGCGACTGCGAAAAATGCTTTCGGATGGAATCGATGAAACGACGTCACCGGTCCCGATCCATGAGTTCGAAGTTGTCGGGATCGAGTCTCTCCAGCAAAAGTCCACGGAGATTTTCAACGACGCTGTGAACCGACATGCCACGTGGAGGCTATGGAACGAGCTGGCGGGTCTGTTGTGTACGGCCGTCTTTCTGGCTCTGCTGTCAGGCCCGGTGTATGCGATCTATCAGGAATACCTGGAAGCTGCATTCCGCGCTTTGTCTCTGGAAGGAACCGTGACGATCAGGGAATTTCCCACAATCCATTTCGGCACCGCGGCAACGTCCGTCGTCCTGTCGATTATTCCTGTGGCGGTGCTCACTGCTTTTTTCCTGACATTCTGGGTCCGAAGGAAAAAAGTCGAACGATGTGAGAAGGACATTCAGGACGGACATGACAGGTGTTTGCAGGAATTTACGGATGAACGGAAAATCCGTGTTCATTTTCGACACAGTGTCATGGATTCGGCAAAGTTTCTGGCTGATCTCACGCGGGGCATCACGCACATCAGTCGCGGAGCCTGAAGCTCTCCCGGACTTCTGATGCAGGCGACAGACCGGCTTGCCGGAATGAATGCAGACGCGTCAAACCCAGTGACGTGCCCCCGTTTGTCGCCGTACAGGTGACGGACACCGCTCCGGTCGAAGTCGACTTTCCCTGCGGCGTGACAATTCGCGTGTCGGATTGGCGTGCTCCCCAAAAACTGGTCCGGGTGGTATGAGAGCCACAACGGACCGGTCGGGCGGCGGGACTGTCGGGAAGCGGAAACGACACACTCTGGAGCACCGTTTACAGTTCGATCCACCACCACGGCAGCCATTCCGGAGGCGCGTGGACTGCGAAGCAGGTCACGGCCATCCACACCACGCCGTTGACCAGCAGGCCGCGGTCGGTCACGAACAGGCGGCTGGGATCGCCTCCGGCATTCCGATGATGGACCAGATAAAGGAATCGAAACACCCCGTACAGCACCATGGGAACGGTCAGAGACAGCGCCACCGATCCATGCCGGACCATGGCCCAGGGGGACAGCGTGTACAGCACATAGGTCATGACGCCCGCGCAGCCCGTGATGGCCATCATCAGGTCGAGCAGTTCCGGCGTGTATTCGGTCACACCGGAACGAGGAACGCTGCAGCGGGCCATCACCCGGAGTTCATGTCGGCGTTTTCCGCAGACGACGAACAGTGCCAGCATGAGGCTGCAGATCACCAGCCACGGCGACGCCGTACTCGACACAGCCACGGCCCCGGCAACCGCCCGAATCACGAACCCCAGAGCCACGGTCATCACATCCAGAATCGCCACACGTTTCAGTGCCAGCGAATACAGAATGTTCTGCCCGATGTAGACGCTCACCAGACAGCCGAAGGCGTCACCGATCAGAAACCCGCCGGTCAGTGCCAGAGCCAGCAGGCCGGCACCGATTCCCATCGCCTGCTTCACCGTCAGCCGTCCGGACGCGAGCGGCCGGTGTTTTCGCACCGGGTGCCGGCGATCGGCGGCCCGGTCGGCAATGTCGTTGAACAGATAAACGCCTCCGGATGCCAGGCAGAACACAGCGAATCCGCAGACCGCAGCCAGCACGGATTCCACACTGGTTATCTGGCCGCTGAAAAGGAGGCCGGCGAACAGCAGGGCATTCTTGACCCACTGATGCGGACGCAGGCTGGCCAGAACAGCAGCCGCCAGTCCGGACTGAGACGATCCGGATCGAGACGGTCCGGCAGCACGCTGTGCCGGCCGAACAGCATCGGTATCGGGAAGGTCCGAAACAAGGGACACCATCCGGAATAATCCTGCTGACTGCCGCCGCCGTCCCGGACACGGACCGACACGTCGGACGGCGCTGACCACACCGTATGCGGCAGGCACACCGCCTGCGATCACCCGACAACTCTGGCGCGCGGAACACACCGATCGAACAAAATTTCCTGTCCACCTGGCTGCTCAGTCCGCTTCGGGCGGATGGCAGCGGTGATGACGATCATGCCGGCCGTTCAGCGCGTTCTGGCGTCATCGAAGATGGTGCGGCAGCAGGCCTTCGATACGACATCCTCGATCACGCGTTCCCGAGCCTGTTCCTGGCGGGCTTTCTGGATGCTTTCCCGAATCTCGTCCTGAACGAGTTCGAAGGGACGGGGCTTCGCATATTCATGCCGGGCCACGCGATACACAGCGAAATAGTCGTCGGATTCGATCACCGACGTCATTTCTCCGGACTTCAGCGAAAACAGGGTCTCTTCCAGCCTGGAATCTGCCAGTTCCCCGCGTGTGAGCCATCCGCGGTTTCCGTTTTTTTCGGCGCTGAAGCTGTCGGAATAACGTCGGGCCAGTTCATCGAATTCCGCTTCACCTGATTTCAGCTTCCGCAGGACATCCGCCATGCGCCGCTTTGCTTCCTGGTCGCCGTGTTTCCTGCGGCTGATCTTCAGTTCCTGCCAGCGAATCCGTTCCTGCGGCGTGAAGTCATCGATGTGTTCCCGGTAATACTGCAGCAGTTCCGGACGCCCCGGTTCCGGGCCCGTGTACTGTTCTGCACGCGATTCCACATATCCGTTCACCATCTGAATTCGGATGAAGGCTTCTCGGAGTTGTTCGATTGTCAGCCCCTGAGCAGCAAGAGCAGCTTCCAGCTCCTCCCGGGAATGCGTTCCCGTTTTTTCCTGAATGAGCGGCAGATAGCTGTCCTCGAAGGCTTCGCTGAGATGTTCCTGCAGTTTGTCTCGCTGTTCTTCAGGAATCTTCAGGTGCAGCGCCTGCAGGATGGCTTCTTCCCGAACCCGCTGATCGAGATTCTTTTCGATCTCCTGTTTCAGAATCGCCTGCCGCTGCTCATCGGTCAGTTCCTCGGCCGCTTCCAGGCTGGCCCGCAGGCTGCCGGCCACGTCATCCACGAAAATGGGCTGACCGTTGACTTCCGCAACCACCGTGTTGCCCCGCAGCAGATCCAGCGACCTGCTGGAAGAAGCCAGAAGGATTGTTCCGGAACTGTCAGGACCATCGGGCTGCCGCGATGCGGAATTGACCAGGGATCGCCGCGGCGGCAGGTCGGAAAACACGGCATTGTCGCTGATCACCGTGCGGCCTTCGCAGCCGATCAGACAGGCCTGCAGAATCAGAAAGGACAGGACGGAGACCGAACCGGTCCGCCTGTTCCGGAACCCGGACTCCGAATCGATCCTGATGCTGCGATGTCGACTCAGCACTGGCAGCACATCCATGCAGGAACAGGGAGCCCGATCACCGGCAACTCCGCAACGGTCACACAGCGCCGTCCGGAGACTCCCGAACGGCCGGCCAGGCGGATGCTACGTGCCGCGGACAATTCGACGCAAGATCGGTCTGCTGTCGAGGATGCGTTCATGCCGAAGTGGCCGGACCGGCAGTTTCTGCCGATCCGGCTGATTCACCGGCCGGCCTTTCCCGGCCTCCTGACAACGTCCGTAATGCGGTTCCGTGCTGGACATCACACGACGGAATCAGCACACTGAAACCGATCGGAATCCGGCTTCTTTCCTTCCTTTGTCTCTCCTTCCCAGACACGTGCTTCCGAGGAACACGCCTGATGAACAGCCGGCTTCAGTGCACGACCGTTCTTGCGGCCGCTCTGATCAGTGTGTCGGTTCGCAGCGCATTCGGTGACGACCGGCCGACCGCCATTTCTTTTCAGCAGCAGATTCTTCCCATTCTGTCTGAGCGCTGTTTCGCCTGCCACGGCCCCGACGAAACATCGCGCGAAGCAGACCTGCGGCTCGATCAGCGCGACGACGCGGTTCGATCGCGGGATGGTTCGTTCGTGATTCGGCCGGGCGATCCGCAAGCCAGCACTCTGATCGACCGGATCACGGCAGCGGACGATGACGAGCGGATGCCGCCGCCCGATTCGGGTAACGAGCCGCTGACCCCCGAACAGATCCGTCTGCTTCGCCGCTGGATCGAGCAGGGCGCCCCGTGGTCCGGACACTGGGCCTGGAAGCCTCCACAGCGACCACCTGTCCCGACGGCGTCCTCTGCAAACGCTGTGGCCACGCCCGTCGATGCCTTTGTTTTGGCCCGTCTGGAAAAAGAAGGACTGCAGCCGGCTCCGCCGGCAGATCGGGAAACTCTGATCCGCCGGGCATATCTCGATCTCCTCGGTCTGCCTCCTTCTCCCGAACAGGTGGATGAGTTCCTGAACGACCGCCGTCCCGACGCCTGGGTGCGTCTGATCGACCGGCTGCTGGATTCCCCGCACTACGGCGAACGCTGGGCCCGTTTCTGGCTCGACGCCGCCCGCTACGCCGATTCAGACGGTTTCGAGAAGGACAAACCGCGGTCCGTCTGGTTTTACCGCGACTGGGTTATCCGCGCGTTCAACAGCGACATGCCGTACGACCGGTTCATCATCGAACAGATTGCCGGAGATCTGCTGCCGGGCGCTTCGCAGGACCAGCGTGTGGCCACCGGGTTTCTGCGCAATTCCATGATCAATGAGGAAGGCGGAATCGATCCGGAAGAATTCCGGATGCAGGCGATGTTCGATCGGATGGACGCGATCGGAAAATCGATCGTGGGGATCACGCTGCAGTGCGGACAGTGTCACAACCACAAGTACGAACCGTTTTCTCAGCGCGACTACTACCGCATGTTCGCCTTCCTGAACAACGCACACGAAGCGCAGCCTGTCGTCTACACTCCGGAACAGCAGGCGAAGCGGCAGAATGTTCTGGACCGCGTTGAGCAGATCGAAAGGAGTCTCAAAGAATCCATGCCGGACTGGCAGGAACGCATGGCCCGCTGGGAAACGACCGTCCTGGCGCGACAGCCTGAATGGTCCGTGCTGACGATTGAGAACGCAGGTGACAACAATCAGCGCTATCTTCCGCAGGAAGACGGTTCTGTGCTGGCTCAGGGATACGCTCCCACGCGTTTCACAGCCACGTTCCACGCGGCCGATTCCTCAGAGGAGATTCGTTCGTTCCGTCTGGAAGTGCTCACCGACCCGAATCTTCCGGCCGGCGGGCCGGGACGGGCACTGGACGGACAAATGGCACTCACCGAGTTCCAGGTCACGGCCGAAAGCCTCCGCGATCCCGGCCAGCGGCAGGATGTGCATTTCGTCCGTGCCGTGGCCGATTACTCGAATCCGCCCAGACAACTGGGGCCCCCGTATACGGACCGCCAGGGAAACAGCTCCGGCACGATCGGTCCAGTGGAATACGCCATCGATGGTGATGACCGCACGGCCTGGGGAATCGACGCCGGTCCCGGGCGGCGAAATCAGGACCACCAGGCCGTCTTCGTGGCCGACCGAAACATCGCTTATCCCGGCGGGACGAAGCTCATCATCCGCCTGAAGCAGAATCAGGGAGGATGGAACAGCAACGACAACCAGACGCTGAACCTTGGCCGCTTCCGCATTTCGGTCTCCGCGGCCGCCCCGGAAACCGATCCGCTGCCGCCGGCGGTCCGGAAAATCCTGGCCGTTCCGGCGGATCGGCGCACACCGGAACAGCAGCGGACCGTTTTTTCCTGCTGGCGTCGAACCGTCCCGGAATGGCAGCAGGCCAGCCGACAGATCGAACGTGTGTGGAAGGACCATCCTGAAGGAACGACCCAACTGACGCTTCTGGAACGTCCGCGTCCGCGAACAACGCATGTGCTGGAACGAGGCAGTTTTCTGAGGCCGCTGGAAGCGGTCGATCCGGGAACCCCCGCATTTCTGCACCCGATGCCGTCGGACGGCACCCCTTTGCGACTGGCCTTCGCCCGCTGGCTGGTGGCTCGTGATTCTCCCACGACAGCGCGGGCCATTGTCAATCGCATCTGGCAGGCCTACTTCGGAACAGGACTGGTCGACACCCCCGAAGATCTGGGAACCACCGGCAGCGCCCCGACTCACCCGGATCTTCTGGACTGGCTTGCAGTCGAACTGATGGACCATGACTGGAAACTCCGCCATGTGCATCGGATGATCGTTCTGTCTCGAACCTATCGCCAGTCTTCGCAGGTGAGTGAAGCACTTCTCCGGAAGGATCCGGACAACCGGCTGCTCGCCCGCGGCGCACGGTTCCGACCGGATGCAGAAATCGTGCACGATATTCTGCTGAGTGCTGCCGGGCTGCTGGTTCCGGAAATCGGAGGCCCCAGCGTGTGCCCGCCGGCCCCGCCGTTCCTGTTTCGCCGCCCTGTCAGTTACGGTTTCAAAAGCTGGCCATACGCGCGCGACGAGCAGCGGTTTCGCCGGGCTCTGTATATTTTCCGATTTCGCTCGGTTCCTTATCCGTCTCTGCAGACATTCGACGCCCCCAGCGGCGAATATGCGACCGTGCGACGCCCGCGCACCAACACGCCGCTGCAGTCCCTGGTCACGCTCAACGCCCCCCTGTTTTTCGAAGCGGCACAGGGACTGGCCCGGCGCATGCTGCAGCAGAACAGCCGATCTGACGAAGATCGCATCGTCTACGGGTTCCGCTGCTGCACGGGGCGCCGGCCGGCGGAAAACGAACAGCGGATTCTGGAGAACTACCTGCGAAGACAACGGGAACGATTTCGTTCCGGAACAATCGATGCCGCAGAACTTTTCGTGGACAGCTATGGACGAAAAATCACTTCGCCTTCGGGAACAGATGATGCGGAATTCGCTTCCTGGATTCTTCTCAGCCGCGTGCTGCTGAACCTGGACGAAACGATCACCCGCGGGTGAACAGCGGAACCGTGCCGCACCGGGCAGCCTGCTTCGGCCGCGGCGAATCGACGACAACCGGACGGACCGGAACAATGACAGAGAACCCGATCGATCAGATCAGCCGGCAGATGGCGCGGCGATGGTTTCTGAAAGACTGCGGCGTGGGTCTGGGCGCTGTGGCTTTGCAGCAGCTTCTTGCGAGGGAGGCTGCTGCGGCCCCCGGACCGCTCGCCCCGAAAAAGCCGCATTTCGCTCCCAGAGCCCGAAACGTCATTTTTCTGTTCATGGGAGGCGGGCCCAGTCACCTGGAACTGTTCGATTACAAACCGGTTCTGGCCCGATTCGACGGGCAACTGCCGCCGGCGGAACTCATCCGCGATTACCGGGCCGCGTTCATCAATCCGGCGTCGAAACTGCTGGGGCCGAAATTTCGGTTCCGTCGATACGGGGCATGCGGAGCGGAACTGTCGGAACTGCTGCCGAACATGGGAACTGTGGTCGACGAGATCGCCATCGTGAAATCCATGGTCACCGATGCGTTCAATCACGCACCGGCACAGATCTTCATGAGTACCGGAACGCAGCAGTTCGGCAAACCCAGTCTGGGAGCATGGGTTTCCTGGGGACTGGGAAGCGAAAGCGACAATCTGCCGGCGTTCGTCGTTTTCAGTTCCGGAAACAAAGGGCCCAGCGGAGGCAACGCCAACTGGGGAAGCGGGTTCCTGCCCACCGTCCACCAGGGAGTGTCTCTCCGCACCAGCGGCGATCCGGTGCTGTACCTTTCGAATCCGCCAGGCGTCGATTCCCGAACACAGCGCGACACGCTGGATACCATCGGACAACTGAACAGAATCCGCTACCAGACTGTCGGTGATCCGGAAATCGAAACGCGGATTCGGTCGTTCGAAATGGCATTTCGGATGCAGTCGAGCGCTCCGGAACTCATGGACATCTCGCAGGAACCCGCGCACGTCCTGAAGCGTTACGGTATCGAACCGGGAAAACCGGGTTTTGCCATGAACTGCCTTCTGGCGCGTCGTCTGGTGGAACGCGGCGTGCGATTCGTGGAACTGTTCCATGAATCGTGGGATCAGCACGGAGGACTGGTGCGGGGCCTGACGAAGAACTGCCAGGACACCGAAAAAGCGTGCGCCGCACTGATCGGCGATCTGAAGGATCACGGGCTGCTGGACGAAACGCTCGTTATCTGGGGCGGGGAGTTCGGCCGAACGCCCATGGTGCAGGGAAGCTCGGACGGCCGCGATCACCATCCCAACTGCTTCACGATGTGGCTTGCCGGAGGCGGCGTTCGCGGCGGAGTCACACTGGGACGCAGTGATGATTTCGGTTTCCATGTCGTGGAAGATCGGGTCCACGTCCACGATCTGCACCACACCATACTGCACCTGCTGGGATTCGATCCGCAGCGTCTGAGTTTCCGGTTCCAGGGACTGGATCAGCGACTGACCGGTGTGGAACCCACACGGCTGGTGACCGAGATTCTGGCGTGACGGCCTGACCGGCATCCATCCGGTGCTGTCGTCGCCCATCCGCCCCACGGCCCGGCCCAGAATCCGTCCGGACCGATCGTGATTCTCCGGAGCTTCGTCGAAACCCCGCCCGCATTCGCGGAATTTCCGGAGAACCCGTGTCCGGCAGACTCCCCGCTGCAGTACAGTGGGGCACCTGCCGACCGGGTCTGCCGCCCGCTCGGCCTCGCCGTTCCCGACTCCGCCGCACACCATGTCCCACGACTTCATGACCATCGAAGAACTGATGACGCAGCTCGGCCGCGAGCGGCGCGAAGTGGAACGTCTGGTCAGTCGTGGGCGCATTCCCGGTCGGCGGGTGGGAGGCCAGTGGCGGTTCAACCGACAGGAAATCACTCAGTGGCTGGAAACCGAACTGCGGGATTTCAGCGATGCCGACCTGGTCCGCGTCGAACAGACTCAGCAGTCCCGCGACCTGGACCCCCGCTCCCCGCTCACACAGCTCATCAGCCCCCGGACCATCCGGATCCCTCTGAATGCCGGAACGAAACCGTCCGTTCTTCAGCAGCTCGTGGAACTGGCCGGGCGCACCTGGCACGTTCTGGAACCGGCCGCCGTCCTGGAAGCAGTGCGTCAGCGTGAAGCCGTCATGTCCACCGGTTTCGATAACGGCATTGCCATTCCGCATCCGCGCAATCCGCTGCCGGAGGCCCTTTCGGAATCCGTTGTGGCCTTCGGACGGACGTTGTCGGGCATCCCGTTCGGAGCGCCCCGCCGCACGCTCACCGACATGTTTTTCCTTGTCCTGGCACGGGACGCCAGAACCCACCTGCAGATTCTCGCCCGTCTGGGACGTCTCATGCAGCTTCCCGATTTCACGACCGATCTGCGGGCAGCGGAAACGGCAGACGACGCCTACGCCGTCATTCGGACAGCGGATGCCCGTCTGGACGACTGATGGAAACGTCGCCCATCCACGCCACATGCACGTCGCCGTGCGCATACCCATCCGGGAAAACACCGGCTCCCCGGGGACACGGTCTCCAGCGACCCCGTTTTCGGCTGACCTGTTTTCGGCTGATCAGTAACGCGGCAGGGCCGGGTCGATGTCACGGGCCCAGGCGTCGATGCCGCCGGTCATGCTGCGGACTCGCGAAAACCCCTGCTGTTCCAGCCACGCGGCGACCTGCAGACTGCGGACGCCGTGATGGCAGTACACCACAACGTCCCGATTCTTCCAGTCGTTCAGTTCTTCGACGCGCCGCGTGATTTCGCTCATGGGAATCCACGTCGCTCCTTCGATCCGCACCAGGTTCCATTCCGGCTGTTCGCGGCAGTCCAGCAGCAGCATGTCGCTTTCCGTCCGACGTTTCTGCTGAACACGGCCGCAGTCGATTTCAGAAACCATGCCGCCCCCCTGACCGGTTTCCTGCCCCGACAGAGTGCGGGCCGCCAGGACACCGGCTGTCGACAGAATCGGCGACGGAACGGACGCTCTTCCAGGCCATATAGTGCAAATGCCCCCGGCCGGAACGGATTCCCGGCCACTGCGCAATCGGCCACTGTCCGGTCCGCTCATCCGGCCGTTCCTGACCGTAATACATCAGATGATCGGCCGACGTCCAGCATGTTTCCGGACCATCCGGTCCGGCCAGCCCCAGCAGGTTGCGAACCCGCGACATCAAAAGAAGCAGCACGCCCAGCAGGGCGAACATGACGAACCCGATGAAGAACAGTCCGATTCCCCAGTCGAAAAACACACGGGCGGCCGGCCAGATCCACTTCCACTGCAGCAGCAGAATGATGGCCGCCAGACTCAGCCACGGCCCGTAGGGAAACAGCCCCGGTTCCTGCGATCGGCGATGCATCAGATGGAGACTGACTGCCGGAACCACGGCCAGGGCTGAAGCCAGCATGAAGACCACCACGGCCGGCTGCCAGCCGAGGGCTGCACCGATCATTCCCATGAGCACCACATCGCCGTCTCCCATGGCTTCCTGTTTCAGCGCGGCGAATCCGATGGCCCGAACCAGCCACGTCATTCCCGCGCCGGTCAGCATCCCCGCCCCGCTCACCAGCAGGCCGTGCCAGTGCGGGTGATCTGCCGCGAATGATGCCGCATCCCATTCGGTCATCAGCCACTGCAGCCGTTCCGGAAGGGCCGATCGCAGCAGGGCCGCCGTCGACGGATCCTGAAACCACACGGGAACGATCCAGGTCTGTCCACAGCCCCAGCCGGCCAGAACGGCGAATGCGGCCGCCGGAATGGTGCAGCCGTCCGGGATGATGCAGCATTCCAGATCGATCACCGTGGCGACGATGAGTCCGCACAGCATGACCGCATGAACCGCAAACCGCAGATGCATCCACACGGCACTGGACCACATCTGCGTGACCACTTCCGGTCCGGGCGGATCACCGGGGGTGAACAGCCCGGCGGACTCAGGCAGAAATCGGAAATCGGGAATTTCCGTCCAGTACAGCCACGCCAGAAGCAGGCCGGTGGTCAGTTCGATGACCGGCCGCCGGCGATCCATGAGGCGCCCGCAGTTTCGGCAGCGGCCGGCCGCCAGCCAGCCGATCACCGGCCACTGCTGCAGCCCGGAAAACCTTCGGCCGCATCCCGGACAGTCCCCCTGATGTTTCAGCGCCCGCAGCTGATCCCGCAGCCGATCCGACCCGGGAAAACAGATGACACACCGATGCAGTCCCCGGCCGATGAACATCCCTGTCAGAGTCACACCCAGGAGCACCAGGGCATACAGACCGCTCATCTGCCCGGCTCCTGTTCCAGCAGACGGCAGATCTGTTCCGCCACGTCTTCCGTACTCCGCCCATCTGTCGATACGGTGAACGTGGCGGCGTCTTCATAAAATTTCCGCCGCGACTCGAGCACGGCAGACACTTCCTCGGTCACCGACCGGCCTGTGAGACTGGGACGGCGTCCCGCCGTTCGGCTGTCCTGGCCGATCCGCGCGACGAGATTCTGCACGCTGGCCTGCAGCCACACGACCGGTCCGGCCTGTTTCAGACGCTGTCGGTTGGTTTCGCTGAGCACCGCGCCGCCGCCGGTGGCGAGCACCAGCGACTCCCGGCCGGTCAGTTCCCGAATGACGTCGGATTCCATGCGCCGAAAACCGGCCTCCCCGTCGCGGGCGAAAATGTCCTGGATGGAACAGCCGGCCCGCTGTTCGATGAGATCATCGCTGTCGATCCAGGGCATCCCCAGTCGCGATGCCAGATGCCGGGCCACGGTCGTTTTTCCGCTGCCGCGATAACCAATCAGAGTGATGACCATTGCCGAATCATTCCGTCAGCGGGGTCCGGCAGCCATGGCACGGCGCATGGTTTCTTCCATGTACTCGCGCGGCGCTTCCAGACCCGTGAAGATTTCGAACTGACGGGCCGCCTGCCGCACGAACATTTCCACACCGCTGGCTGTGGCACAGCCGCGTTCCCGGGCCTGTTTCAGCAGCAGCGTGTTTTCCGGAGTGTACACGGTGTCGAACACCAGAGTGTTCTCCCGCATCCAGTAATCCGGAAAGGGGGTGTCATCGACATTCGGATGCATCCCCACCGACGTGCAGTTGATGAGCACTTCATAGTCTTCCGTGCTGCGGTTCTCCCACGGCAGGAATGCACACTCCATTTCCTCCGCCAGTTCCCGGCCGCGGTCGGCCGACCGATTGGTGATGGTCACCCGGGCGTCATGATTCTGCATCGCCTGCACGGCGGCCCGCGCGACACCGCCGGCCCCCAGAATCAGCACCCGGCGATCCATCAGCGGGCGATCAGGATTCGGCAGCCGCTTCAGACCGTCCAGAACCGTCTGCTCGATGGCACTGCAGTCCGTATTGGTCGCATGCCACAGACCGTCCTGCCGAAACAGCGTGTTGGCCGCACCGATATCCTGAGCCTCACTGTCCGGCACCGCTGCAAGCTGCAGCGCCTCCTGCTTGTGCGGAATCGTCACACTGTATCCCTGAATGTCCAGTGGACTCAGGTTTTCCACCGTCTCCGTCAGCATGCCTTCCGGAATCCGCATGGGAAGATAGATTCCGTCGAATCCCGCACGGCGGAACGCCGCATTGTGCAGCAGCGGACTCATGCTGTGCGCAATGGGATCTCCGACGACCGCGAACACCTTCGTCCGCGCCGTCACCCGATTGAATCGATACAGATTGCGGACTTCGGCATACGTGAGCTGTCCAGGGGCCATTTCACGGCTGCGGCTGAATCCGGCGTACGTAAACGGAGATCCGTACTTTCCGCACAGCAGGCGACTGGTGATTCCGAATTCGCCCATGCAGAAACCGACCGTCGGAATCTGCGCAGACGACACCAGATTCAGCATGCGCACATTGTCTTCCTGACAGTTCGCCATCGTGACGATTTTGATGATGTCCGGATCGCAGTCAGCCAGCTCCCTGTGAATGTCTTCCAGGTCACCGGGAGTTTCTTCGAAATTGTGGTAGCTGATGATCCGCTTTGTGCTGCCGTAACGAGGAATCCTGCCGGCCACGTCGAGTTCCAGGTCGACGTAGTCGGCGCCGGCCACAATCGCTTCGCGAAGCAGTGCCAGACGCTGCGGTTCCGTACCGGACCACTGTCCGCAGTCCTGACGGCGACGACAGGTGATGATCACGGGTGTGGGACGGTCCTTCAGCAGCCGACCGACGTCCGGCCGGCTCCGCATCCAGTCCAGCCGCAGTTCCACGAGTTCGGCTTTTTGTTCCGCCAGTTCCCGATGCTGAGCCCGCATCGAGGAATGGCGGGTTCTTCCTACGCTTACGCAAATCATAGTGTGTCGGCGGGATGCGGATGGCGATCGGCCTGCGGCCGCAACGAAATTCTCTGCAGTACGCCCGGCGGGCAATCAGACTGAAGGGCCCCGCCGATTGCAATGGCAGACGCCGAATTTCCTGCGGGGGGGCGGGCTGCGGCAGCCGGCCGGCACACGGCCCGCCGGTCTGCCCCTCTGAACATCACGGGACCACGCGAAGCACCCGGCGGCCGGTAACTTTTCGTCCGTGACGGTCGGTCCAGCGCACGTGCAGCAGGTGGGTTCCCGCGGACAGGTCTCCTGGCAGTCCGATCTGCCACAGGTGAGACGACGGTTTCGGAGCCGCCAGAGGGCGCCAGGCTTCCCGTTCGGCCAGCAGAGCCGCTTCCCGGTCATACACCCGCTGGTACTTCGGATCGACGCGCCGCGTTCGGACCATCTTTCGCCAGGGACCTTCGTCGATCCTCAGTTCCACCGTCGATTTTTTTGAACCGTTGAACACGTTGGCCGAAACGGTCACGTCGGACAGTTCGGCCTGCCGGACCGCATCCGGTGCGTCGATCTCCATCTGATAGTCCGCCGACCGTCCGGCCGCCCGAAAATCCAGACGGTATTCGGTCCCGCTGAAGGACAGCAGTGTGTACCCGTTGGGAGCACCGTCGGCCATCGTGGTGTGCGGAATGCCGCGTTCATCCGGAGCCCCGCTCCACCAGCTTCCGCACACCGTCACGTTGATGATGTGATGATGCGGACGGGGGCCCTGCCAGCCATCATCGCGGGTGATCCACACGTGCTCGTGATAATGCGTATGGCCGGAAATGGAAATGCAGAACGGCCGCTGCTCGATCAGACGGTACAGCCGATGCCGGTCATGCGTCTCTGTCAGCGGAATGTGCATCATGAGCACAACCATCTGATCCGGAGGAATCTGCTTCAGATCCGTCTCGATGAACGCCAGCTGTTCTTCGCCAAGCCCCCCGCGGTACTCCCCCTGACCGGCAGCGGAATCGTACACCCAGTCGATGTTGTCCACGACGAGGAAATGCGTGGGACCGTAATCGAACGAATACCACGACGGCCCGTACACGCGTTCGAACGTCTCGTTCACGAAGCGGCGGTCCCGGGCATCCTGGTTGATGTCGTGGTTCCCGATGACGTTGTACCAGGGGATTCCCAGCAGAGCGACCGTGCGATTGTGCGGCTCCATCACGCTCAGATCGTCGAACACGATGTCTCCCAGAGTGACTCCGAAGGACGCATCTGTCCCAATGAGATCCTCAATGACATCGTGAGCCATCCAGTCGACCTCCTGCTGATTGCGCGGCTGCGTGTCGCCGAAGAGAATCAGACGGAATTCATCCGGTTCCTCCTGGGGTGTCAAAGGAAAGTCGATGGATTCCGGCAGCGGTCCTGTGGGAGCCACACCTGGAAACCGCGATGGAGGCGACCCCTGGGGTTTGTGAACGTAATAGAACTGCGGCAGCCAGTCGCGATTCAGGGGCACCTGCCAGCCGGACGGCTTGATCACGAAAATCGTGTCATCATCTTCCACCGGCAGGCGATAACGGCCCTGCTCATCGGTCCGCACGATCTGTGTTCCGTTGGAAACCCGAATTCCTGACAGCCGCGGTTCATCCGGATCCGGACGCCGGTTCGCGTTCCGGTCGTGAAAAACGATGCCCGTCGCTGTGTCTGCCCGCGCAGCGGAAGCCGCCACCAAAAGCAGGCCCGTCAGAGCCCCGGCATGAAGAATGACAGAAACACGCCCGGCAGCACTTCGATTCATGTGTGTTTTCATACATCCACAGCGAAACCAGCCTGAAAACCGATGATCCTGGTTCCTGCCAGAACCTCCAACGCTGTCCGCACCCGGCAGACCGCAGCAGAAGATTCTGAGTGTAAGACGGCACCATGGGCAGGATCACCGAAAAACCGGGGATTCTCACGGGTGAACCGGGAAACATGGTTTCGGTCTGCGCGGCAGCATTCCTGGAACCCCCCCGGTTCCGTTCCGAAACGGCCGAATCGCACGCAGCGCGGCATGCCCAAAAGGTGTTTGATCGACCAGGCATACCAGACGTACACTGGACACACCAGGACACTTCTGGTGTTCCGACTGGACTCAGGCCGATCACCGGACTCAGTCGGATTCTGAACGCGGCAGCAGCCTTTTTTTCGGCGGGAATGTCTCCGAACAGAACACGGCCACGTTGATCGGTCAGAAACCCGTCAGGGACAGGCCGTCCAGAACGTCCTGTTGTCGGAATGTCCTGTGACAGTGTCCGTCCTTCCATCCGAACAGGTCTCGGTACGGCTCCACGCGAGTTCCTCCGACGAGAGCTCCGTCCTGTCGTGTCGTCCGAATCTCCGTCCGATTCAGGTTTCACCATGTCATCCTGTCCCATGTCGTCCCGTCAGCGGCTTTCTGCTGTGATCGGTCTGTCAGCGGTACTGCTTTCCTGTCACCAGGTGACAGCCCATGCTGCGGCCTCCGACACGTCGCCGTCGCCGGAATCGGCTGAGAAAGACACGGCATCCGGCCGCTCAGCCGATCGACCGGATCCGTTCACAGTTCCTGCCCAGGCGTCCGCCGAGGAGCTGCTGGATTTCATTCGATCTGTGAAACGCCGGCGTCCCGGCTCTCGAAACCCGGACGCCGTTGCCGAACACATTCGGCGTCAGGTTGAAGCCATCGATCAGGCGGCAGCCGCCATTCAGGCCGATGACCAGGCCACCGATCGCCAGCAGCTTATGGCTGTCGAGGAGCGATTCGTGGCCTTTTCTCTGCTGGCCCGCGTGGATCCGGCGACCGCCTGGCAGAAAGTCGTCACTCTGAACCGCGCCGTCCGCCAGGATCCGCGTCCCGTCTTCGTCGATGTGGCCGATTTTCACCTGATGCAGGCCGGCATTTCGAAAATCCGGCGGGAACACGGCGAGCCGGATGACATGGTGACCGAGCTGTCTCGTTACATCGACCAGCACGGAATCGACCCGGTCGTCCTGGGATTTGCAGAATCGCTGGGAACACGACTCAGCCGATCCGGCCATGATCAGGCGGCCGCACGCCTGTTTCATCTGCTCATCGACGCCGTCCGCCGCTCCGACAGCGAAGAACTCAAACAGGATCTTCCGTTTCTGACCAGCACAGCCCGCCGTCTCAGCCTGCCCGGAAATGTTCTGAAGCTGACCGGCACAACGGCAGAAGGACAGCCGTTCAACTGGAACAGTTACCGGGGCCGGTACGTTCTGGTGCAGTTCTGGGCCACCTGGTGCGGTCCGTGCCGAGCGGAAATCCCGGAAATTCGCAGACAGCTCGACCGGTACGGCGAACGCGGCTTCGATGTGGTGGGCGTCAATCTGGATGAAGATCCGGCCGCATTCGCCGCATTCATGAAGGAAACCGAACTTCCCTGGACGAACATTGTGCCCGATGCCGACGGCACAAATCCCAACGCCGAATACTATGCCATCACAAGTCTGCCGACACTTCTTCTGGTGGATCCGGACGGCCGGGTGATTTCCACCGATGCCCGCGGCGAAACCCTGTCCCGGCTGCTGGCCGAACACCTGGGACCACCGGACAGTTCCCCGGAAGAACCCCAATCGGACAGTTCCCCCTGAAATCTCTCCGAAACCGGATGCGTGCCCGAACGCACTTCTGGCGGACGCCGGCCGTCACAGAAACAGATCCAGCAGGTCCAGAAAAGTGGGGCCTCCGGACGCCCGATCGGCGGCACGGAACAGGGAAGAATCAACACCAACGCCTGAATCCGGTGAGGGCACTTCCGCGGAGCGGAAGGACACCGCACGCTCGCCCGCTGTTTCCAGAGTGGCCAGTTCGCCGTGATCCAGCCACACCATCGCACAGGTCGCACAGGAATCGATCACCACATTTCCCGGTCCGTAGTACGGATGGGTTTCCATGAATGCCCGGCAGCTCGGACAGCGAATGCGGCGTTCGTACTGAACAGGATCAACAGGCCGCGGTTCAGCCGGTTCCGCTCCGCTGCGCGCCGCCCGGCGGTTGCGCAGCAGTTCTGCAAATGTTCGGTTGTCGATGAGAATGCCGCAGCAACGGGAACAGTATCGAAGCGGGTGAGAATCCGCCATGCCCCTGCTGAGACTGTCGGAACAGCACGGGCACGGCATCGCGGCCGATTCCTGCAGCGGTGTGATGCGGTCGACGGCCAGCGGGTCATCGCGATCGAAGACCGGCGATCCACACCAGACACAGCGCATCCAACGCTGCCCCGGAACGGATTCCGGAGTGCCGCCGCACTGAGGACACCTGATAGAAACAGACCGCGAAACAGAATCGGACGTCATCGTGGAAATCGCCCTGCCAAATGGAAACGGCCGGAAACCGGAAACCAGCAGAACTCTGCGGCACCGCCGGCAGGTCTGCCCGCATGTCCTTCCGGCACGACACGAAAAAATCGGTCTGCCTGCATCGATTGTGACGGCTGAACGGCCGGGAGCCTCCGTGTGCCGGACACGACCGCCCGAGTCAATGAACCGAACCGATGCCGATCAGACCGAACAGGCGGGTGAGCAGACCGACAGACAGTCCGTCAGACACAGGCCGGTCCGGTGGCTGTTCGCCGCCTCCGGCTGCACTATCATGCGTGTGGTCCATGCGTCGGGTCGCCCTGCCGGCGGCTGCCCGGCCTCCGGTTCGTTTCGCGACCGGCTGGTGCCTTCCGTTCGTTTGTTTCCGCATGCACAGTGAGTCCTGATGGTTCGCGACTTCACGACGGAGAGTCTGTCTCACGATCCTGTCCACGGATACATTCCGTTCATTTCCGGTGCGGGTCTTCCGGAAGGCGAAGCATCCGAGCAGGAACTCATCGATCACCCCTGGGTGCAGCGGCTCAGGCACATCCATCAGCTTCAGACCGCCTGGTGGGTCTTCCCGTCGGCCGAACACATGCGGTTTCAGCACGTTCTGGGTGTCATGCATCTGGGCTCTCTGACGGTCCGGGCCTGGTACGACTCCCTGGCAGAAGCCTGCCGGAGCGTTCCGTCGCAGGCCTATGTGGAAAGTCTGGTTCGCATCGCCGGTCTGCTGCACGATGTCGGACACGGTCCGTTCGGGCATTTTTTCGACGACCACTATCTGGACCAGTTCGGCCTGACTCACGAAGACGTCGGTGCTCACATCATTGAACAGGAACTCGGCGACCTCATTCGTCGCATTCGCCGGAACCCGGGCGGACGGCTGCAGCCTCTGGAAGAACTCGATCCGCGTCAGGTCGCCTGGCTGATCCGGCGTCCGCGGCCCGGCGAAGACGAAACCGGTCATCCGGACTGGCTGAAAAAACTGCGGGCTCTGTTCAGCGGCATCTACACTGTCGACAACATGGATTTCGTCCTGCGCGATGCCTACATGTCCGGCTACAGCACCCGGGCGTTCGACATTTCCCGGCTGCTGCATTACAGCTTTTTTACGCCCCGCGGCCTGACCATCCACGCCCGCGGCATGCCCACACTGATCAACTTCATCGAAACGCGGGCCAGCCTGTTTCGCACGATCTATTTTCACCGCACGGTACGGGCCATCGACATCGCTCTGGAAGAACACTTCAGCGAGACCATGCAGAACCTGTTCCCCGGAAATCCCCTGGAACATCTGGAGGAATACCGCGGCCTGACAGAAACCTCTTTCCTGGTCGATGTGAGCCGCTGGGCGGATTCACCGGACGACGATCTGCGGCGGCTGGGACAGTACTGGAAACGCATCGTCTGCCGGGAAGAAATGTGGCGCATGGCCTGCGAACGCACCATGCACTTTCATCCGGGCCAGACCGAAAGCACAACCATTTTTTCCGCCCCGGATCTGGTCGAACGCCGGATTCGGGCCGAACTGCCGCAGCCCCTGAAGTCGATTCCGCTGCGAATCGACATCGCCCGCCATTACCACCGACCCAGCGGACGGCGGCCGACCGGCCGGCAGAACTACTGGTATGATCCCGCGACCGAACAGTCGCACGAACTGGACGATGACGAACTGTTTCAGAATCTTCCGACCAGTTTCCTGATTTTTCGCATCTACAGCCGCACTCACGAACACGACCGGGAACTGAGCACGGCGCTGCAGAAAGTCGTCGGCGGCACGCACGACGACACCAAAACCAACATGTAGGATCCTGTGCAGGATCCTGAAAACTGCCGCCCTCCGACACGCCGCGGCCAGCCCCTCACCACCCAGGCCACGCGTGCGCTTTCGGCAGTTCTGGCAGCATGGGTTGCGCCTGCCTCCGGGCTCGGATAGTCTCCCGTGAAACCCACCTTCCGAGTTTCATGGAGGAGCTGACGTGCCGAAGTCTAAGTCCATCGAACTTACCGAAATCGTTGCCCATTTTCAATCTCTCG
>WFTL01000076.1 GCA_015485495.1 Planctomycetaceae bacterium | reverse complement strand
TGTTCTCCTGCTCCAGCTCCTTCAGCCGCCTGGCTTCCTCCGCCTTCATCCCACCGCGACCAACGCTTCGCGTCGGTGCCCGTTCCGCCAGCGATGGAACGTCTGTTCGCTGATCTGAAGCGCCTGCGCCACCTGGCCGATCGTCTTCCCGGCCGCCAGCATCGCATCCGCTTCATGAAGCTTCCGGATGATCTGCTCCGGCGTGTGTCGTTTTCGTTTCATGACAGTCTCCCTGCCCGACTGGGCCGTTGAGACTCTCATACCACCTGGACCAGTTTTGGGGAGCACGCCACGTGGCTCCGGCGTTTCACGCTTTCGCTGATCAGACAGCATTCCAGCAAAGCCAGTCACGTCATGAAACGAAGGATCTGCGGCTGGAACTTCGACTTCATGATGGAACTCCCTACGGGACAACAGACTTAAGTATGCGCTGGCCCTGAGGGCAGGGGCATCCCGACAGAGCAGGCAGGCTTTGATCGGTATAACCGGTGCAATCGTATCGCTGCCCCTCGTAAGTGAGTCTGTGCGGGGATTCCCTTACTGTGGCACGCAAGTTAGCGGCAGCTCTTTCGATGCTTCCGGCAGGAACCGTTTTCTGCCCTCACAACGGGCGCGGCGAGTCTTTCCTGCTGCCGCCCCGGATCTCAGGAACTGCCCCATGTCTGTCGCCTCCAACTCACTTCAGGAAGCCCTGGACGGAATGCTGGAACTGCGGCCGTTTCCCGCATCGGCCACTCGACTGATGACGGCCTGCAACAGTGAATCGACCACGGTCCGTGATCTTTCGGAAATCATCCGCCACGATCCGGGACTGTCCGTGCGGCTTCTGAAAATCGCCAACAGCCCGCTGTACGGATTTTCGGGCGAAATCCGCTCGATCGATCATGCCACCGTGGTCCTGGGCATGCGGGCACTGCGTGATCTGGCCGTGTCCACGGCCATGGCCGATGTGTTCGATTCCGGAGACGCAGGAACGGCACAGCTGCGACAGGGGCTCTGGAAGCATTCGCTGGCTGTCGGATCCGTGGCACGTCTGCTGGCGGAAAAAACGGATGACGTCGGTCCCGACGAAGCATTTCTCGGAGGCGTGATTCACGACGTCGGCAAGCTGTTCATTCTGGATCACGATTCCATCGGCTACGCGCAGCTGATTGCCGAATGCAGTCTGCACACTCTGCCGGAACGCGAAGAAGCCACGTACGGTCTGGCTCACACCACGGTCGGTCAGCGATGTGCTCAGTCCTGGGGACTGCCGGACGACATCGTGGAAGTGATCGGCTGCCACCACAGTCCGGAAGACGCGGAATTCGGCGGAGCCCTGGTTGATATCGTGTTTGCAGCCAATCACCTGGCATCGGAATGGTTCGACGGTGCTCAGGCAGAACAGCCGGCCGAAGAAGTTCTGGAACGGGCGCAGCTGGAGGTGTCGCCGGACGATCTGGAACAGATTCATCAGACCGCTCTGGAAACCGTCGAGGAAATGGCGGAACTGTGCCGGTGACACGGTGTCCCGCCGCGGCCGACGGAACGTTTCCGTCATGTCTCTGTGATTCGCCCCTGTCAGGCCACTCATGAAGTTCTTCGATCCGGACAACCCGCTCTTCGGACGGCTGCTCAAAGTCGTGACCTGCGTGGTCGTGCTGGTTTTGAGCGGAACGACGGGGTACGCGCTGATCGAAGGGTGGTCGTTTTCCGACAGCTTTTACATGACCCTGATCACGCTGTCGACAGTCGGTTACGGTGAAACACATCCGCTGTCAGCTGACGGGCGACTGTTCACGTACTTTCTGATTCCCGCGTGTCTGATCACGATGACCTACTGGACAGCCGTGCTGACCAGTTTCATGGTCGAAGGCGAGCTCAGCGGTTACTTCACTCGCAGGAGAACAGCACGAATGATTGAAGCACTCAAAGGACACACCATCGTCTGCGGATCCGGTCCCATTGCGGCCGCCGTCATCGAACGCCTCGTACGCCGCAAAATCCAGGTCGTGGTGATCGACGACAACCAGGAACAGCTGGCCGCACTGAAAAAACGTTTCCGCCGCCTGCTGATCGTGGAAGGCAAAGGCAGCGATGAACTGCAGCTGGCCAAAGCCAATGTTCTGGACGCGGCCAATGTCGTCGCTGCCATGGAATCGGAACTCGACAATCTGCTGATCGGGATCACCTGCCGCGACATGGGGGGAGACATCTGTGTGATCGCCAAGTCGAACGACCTGACCATTGCCAACCGGATGCGCAAGGCGGGCGTCAACGAAGTGATCTCCCCCAATCAGCTCAGTGGTGAGCGCGTTTGTGAGCTGCTGACCGCATCGTAGCCCGGCCGAACCGGTGAACGGATCGTCTGGTCTCCGCACAGTGTCCGTTCCCCGGAGTTCTGTCCCTGGTGTTACAGGGGTGCCGCGGGAGTGCCCTGGAAATTCTGCCGGATCCGGTCTGTCAGGATGCTTCCGGTTTCTGGTACGCTGCCGCCTGCCGACCTCCGCCGTCAGGCCGGTTCTGCCGCTTCGCATTCCGGCCCGGTGCGGCAGACTGCCTTTTTGTTTCCTGTCGGACCGTCAGCCATGATCCGTACGGCTCCCTCGGACCGCCCCGTCGTGGTGGCCCATCGCGGCCGGTCCGCTCTGTTTCCCGAAAACACGCGGCGGGCACTTCAGGAAGCCGTCGCCTGCGGTGCGGATGCGATCGAATGCGACATTCAGCTCACAGCGGACCATCGTGTCGTGGTCTGCCACAACCCGACTCTGGACCACTACGGCCATCCTGATCTGGAAATCGCCCGGTCCACTCTGGACCGGCTCCGGCAGGTCGATCTGGGGGCCGGTTCCGGCGGCCGTTTTTCCGGCGAAACTCTGATGACGCTGGAAGAACTGCTGATGGAATTCGCCGGGCAGATTCCGCTGCTGGTGGAATTCAAGGCAGAACCCCATGAAGCACACCGTGCGGTGATTCTGGCGGACCTGTTTGCGAAACTGGTCCCCGGTTCCACCCCGCATCAGGGACTGTACGGTCTGAGTTTCCGGATGGAAGCTCTGAGGCGACTGCATCAGATCGCCGACTGGATGCCACTCGTATGGAACACGAACGAACCTCATGAGATCCGCCGTGAAGATCTCATTCCGCTGACATGGCTGACCGGAATCGGATGCCGCATCGGACAATTGACCTGCCAGGCAGCGGATCTGATCCGCGGTCTGGGATTTCAGCTGCTGTGTTTCACGTGCAATTCCGAAGACGATGTGAGAAAAGCACATGATCTGGGAGCGCACATGATCATTTCCGACGATCCCGTCCGCACGCGGCGCATTCTGGATACGGCGGTTGTCGGCTGAGCGTGGCGGGGATGGCTTCACGCCCGACATTCGTCCGTCCGGGTGTTTCAACGGCCTGACGGACCGCTATACTGACCTTTTCGGTTTTTCGTCCGCTGGGTCCTGTACAGGTGCTGTTTCCGATGTCGTGTGAACCGTCATCTTCCCGATTCGTCCCTGCCACGCGCCGCACGTTCCTGCAGACGGCCACAGCGGCCACGGCCACGGCGTCTGCGATGGTCCGTCCGCTGCGCGGGGCGGAACCGCAGGAAACTCTGCCGACGATCCGCATCGGTCTGGTGGGAGCCGGTGGTCGCGGCAGCGGCTCCATCCGGGATTCGCTCAGCATCAACGACAATGTCCACCTGGTGGCCGTCGCCGATGTGAATCCCCGCAAAGCCGAGGCTCTAAGGCGTCGCACGGAATCGGCATTCGGTGACCGTGTGGCGTTTTCCGACGACAAAATCTATGACGGGCTGGATGGCTATCGCCGTATTCTGGACGACCCCGACGTGGATCTCGTTCATTTCACGACACCTCCCGGATTCCGTCCGCGGCACCTTCTTGAGGCGGTTCAGGCCGGAAAGCATATTTTCGCCGAAAAACCGACCTGCGTGGATCCGGCCGGATACCACATCTGCCGTCAGGCTCATGCTCTGGCAGAAAAGAACGGCACATGCATCGTGACAGGCACGCAGTATCGCCGTCAGAAAAGCTATCTGGAATCGGTTCAGAGACTGCAGGAAGGAGCCGTGGGAGAAATCATCGGCGCGCGGATGCGCTACTGTGCAGCGGGCATCTGGTACCGGCCTCGCCGTGAAGGGATGTCCGATGTCGAGTATCAGATTCACAACTGGATGCACTTCATCTGGCTCTCAGGAGACCAGATTACCGAACAGGCTGTCCACAATGTGGATACCATGAACTGGATCATGGGAGGCCCGCCGCTGGAAGCTTACGGCGGAGGCGGCCGGTTCACCCGTCCGGATGACAGCCAGATGTGGGACAACGTGCACGTGGATTACGTTTACCCGGGGCAGAAAAACTGCTCCTTCATGTGCAAACAGATGCCAAAGACCGATGGAGACAATTCCAACGTGATTTATGGTTCTGAAGGCATCATGACCATCTATGGCGGCAATCAGGGATCGGTGCTCACCGACCGCCAGGGCAACGAACTGTGGCGGACGCCAGGGGACATCGGAGCCGCCTATCGGCAGGAACACAAAGATCTCGTCACGGCCATCGTCCGGGAAGAACCGATTGTGGAGCTGAATGAGACGGCCGACAGTTCTCTGACGTCCGTCATGGGGCGGATGGCCGCCTACACGGGAAAACGGGTCACCTGGGATTTCGTGACCCGGGAATCGACGCTGGATCTGTTTCCGAAGGAACTGTCTCTGGACCAGGAACTCCCGGCTGCATCCTTTGCTGTCCCGGGCCGGGAACCGCTTGTCTGACACGGGCAGGCGATCCGGCCGGACGTTCAGTCCTGCAGCCGAATCAGCTGCACCTGTCGGACATCCATGACGGCCGCGGCCGCACGGGAAACGACGCGAAGCTGCACCGTGTACCGGCCGGTCCGGTTCAGGCAGACCGTGCCGATCCGACGACGGACGAACTTCTGGAAATGGCCCGTTTCCTGGACAGTGAACGTCCGTGACTGCCGGCCGATGCGGATTTCCACTACGGATCCGCCGTACCCCGATCCGCATCCCTGCCACACGTCGACGAAGAACCGACCGGAACGCGGCACGTCGATCGTCCACTCGCACCAGTCGTGTTCATCGGTCCACCAGCCCAGCGTGTTCTTGTGAGGCTGAGGTTCGTATCGCAGCCGTGTCCCGTGAACGGCCGCATGGTGGGCGGCCAGGTCGTATGTTCCCCCCTCATCCGGACCGATCACGCAGTCATGGGAATCCGCCAGAGCCGGGCCGACCGTTTCCACAACGATTGTGTCCGGAACACCGGCATTTTCCGGATATGTGATCTGCCATTCAGTCACTTCCGGATGAAACCGCAGCGGATGTTTCTGCGGATCGGACTGCAGATACAGGGATCGGAACGGACTGTGCAGACGGGGCATGCGAACAACCCGGTCAGCCGGCAGATGGTTCACATGCAGGATCACGGATTCTTTCCGGAATTCCAGTTCGCCCCATTCGTACGATCCGGTCGGTCGTTCGTTGCCGGATTCGGAAGCACCGACGGGAACCATGCCGACGGCACTGACAAGCAGTGCCAGTCCCGGCAGAGACGCATGTTTCATCCGATCCTCTTTTCATCAGGGTTCCTGTGGGAAACCGCCGGCCCGGCCGTGCGGAGCGGACCTGCAGCAGCGTGAACGGACTGCAGATGGAGCATCGGAATTGTGACGGCGCCGCGGCTGCTGTACCATGATATTGCCTCCCACATCTGTCTTTCCGGTTTGTTTCGGCAGAACACCATGCCCCGCGTGCACCATTCCGGCCGGTCATCGGCATCTTCGTCCCGCCGCTGGTTTCTGCATACGGGGCTGTCTGCCATCGGCGGGCTGTCTCTTGCGGACATCACGCGGCTTCAGGCCGATTCCGGCGTGAATCTGTCTCCGACGGCTGACCGCAAAGCCGTCATTCTGTTCTGGCTGTCCGGTGGCCCGAGTCATCTGGACATGTGGGATCCGAAGCCGGATGCCCCGGCCGAAATTCGAGGACCGTACCAGTCGATCGCCACGAAACTTCCGGGCGTACGATTCTGTGAACATCTTCCGCTGCAGGCATCGATTGCCGACCGGCTGTCGATTATCCGGTCGGTGGACTGCCGGGCCAGCAACCACACGCCCATCACGATGCAGTCCGGAAATCCGCTGGCGCGCCGCACCGACGACGGACGGGACGGCGGCGGGTATCCGTCCATGGGATCGGTCGCGGCGAAGTTTCGCGGCCCCAACGATCCCGATCTTCCGGCCTTCGTCGGTCTGGCTGATTCGTGGAAGGCGGATGTCTGGGAAGCCGGTCACATGGGCAGTCAGTATGCTCCCGTGAAGGGCACGGAACTGAAAGGGAAATTCGCTCTGCCGCCGGGCGTCTCCCCGCAGCGGCTGCGGGATCGGGAAGCGATGCGGCGGTGTCTGGACCGATTCGACCGCTCAGCCGGCCGCAGTGAATCTCTGGAACGCGTGACCCGGTTCAGCCGGCAGGCCCATGATCTGGTCCTGTCGGGTAAGATTCAGAAGGCGATGAATGTCGATGAAGAATCGGCATCCACACGGGCAGCCTACGGCCCGGAAAGCATTGGCCGCAAAGCACTCATGGCCCGTCGACTCGTGGAAGCCGGCGTGACGTTTGTTCTGGTCAGCGGCGCGTGGGGGTACTTCGACCATCACGGCGACAATGTCCGCTGGGGCGGCATCGAAAAGGGACTGACACCTCTGCTGCCGCGTGTCGATCGTGCGATGTATGCCCTCGTGACGGATCTGGAACAGCGGGGGCTGCTGGACAGTACGCTGGTGATGATGCTGGGAGAATTCGGACGGGATCCGGTCATCAATCGCCAGGCCGGTCGGGGACACTGGACGAACGTCATGTCGATGATCCTGGCCGGCGGCGGTCTGAATCACGGACAGGTGATCGGCTCCACCGACCGCCGAGGCGGGGCCATCGAATCCGGAATCGTGCGGCCTCAGGATCTGGCGGCCACGGTGTTCCGGCATCTGGACATCGACCTGAATGCGCACTGGATCAATCCGCGGGGGCGTCCGATTGCCATCGTCCAGGAAGGCGGTCGTCCCATTCCCGAACTCGGCTGACGGCCCGTCAGGGCGTCCCGTTTTTGACGACCGGATTGGTCAGGCGGCCGATGCCCGTCACTTCAATCGTGACTTCGTCGCCATCTTCGAGCGTCATGTGATCTTCGGGCACGATTCCCGTGCCGGTCATCAGAAACGCTCCCTGGGGAAAATCGTCCTCCCGGTACAGCCAGGACACCAGGTCGTCGAAGGAACGAGCCATCTGTGACAGACGTGTCCGGTCCGAGAAATACTCCGAACCATCTCGCGTGATGGTCAGAATGATTTCCGTGGCATCCGGATCCAGAGGCTCCGAAGCCAGCAGAACGGACGGTCCGACCGCCGCACACTGCCGATAAACCTTGGCCTGCGGAAGATACAGCGGGTTTTCTCCTTCGATGTCCCGGGCGGACATGTCATTGCCGATCGTATATCCCACAATGCGTCCGGACGGACTGACTGCCAGGGTGAATTCGGGCTCCGGGACCGACCAGCTGCTGTCGCTGCGCACCCGAACCGGCTGCCCTGGACCGGACACTCGGGAGGCCATGGCTTTGAAAAACAGTTCCGGCCGATCGGCCGTGTACACCCGGTCGTAATGACTGGCTCCCGTTTCCGATTCTTCCATCCGCGCCACCTGACTGCGTTTGTAGGTTACTCCGGCCGCCCAGACTTCCTGCTGATCGACGGGTGCCAGAAATGTCACGTCGTCGGCAGCCACCGGTGTCGTGTCCGGGCGGAGCAGAAAATGAGCCAGCCCGGCCGGGTCATCCGCATACAGGATGTCGGCCAGCGTATGGCAGGATTCCACCTGTGTGAGATCCAGAGGCAGAACATGATCGTCATTGTCCTGAACGACGGCAGCGGTGCCGTCCGGCAGACGTACTTTTGCCAGTTTCATGCTGTGTTCTTTCTCGCATTCTTTTCCGATGCCGTCAGGAAGACATCGTCTTCCCCGCCCGACATCACAAGGTTCCGCCGGGGAAACAGAGCCCGGCGAATTCCCGCGCCCCGGACTGCGGGATTCGTCGGAAGACTCACACCGCCGTCCTGCTTTCCGCACACCAGCCGGATCTCAGCGTTCTGCGGCTGCTGAGCGAAGGGCATCCAGCGTCTGCTGCATGTCCGGCGGTAATGGTGCTTCAAATTCCATCGCCTTTCCACTGACCGGATGCCGAATTGCCAGACGAAACGCATGCAGAGCCTGCCGCGACATCAGAATCGTGTCCGTTTCGGGCTCCGCAGGACCGATGTGGCTGCGTCGAAACGCGGTCTCTCCGGTGTACAGGCGATCGGCAATGATGGGCGTCCCGATGTGCTGCATGTGAACACGCAGCTGATGAGTGCGTCCTGTATGCGGGTGCAGCGCCATCAGCGCGAAACCGCCCAGATGTTCCAGAACCCGGTAAAAGGTCACCGCTTCCCGGGAACGGCCGCCGGGGGCACACACCATCATTTTTTCCCGCACCCGTGTGTGCACGCAGACATGAGTCCGAATGAAATCCGATTCCAGTTCCGGAATTCCCCGCACAATGGCTCGATATTCCTTCTTCACGGTTCGCTGTTCGAACTGTCGGGAAACCATCTGATGCACCTGGTTGTCACGAGCCACCAGGATCACACCGGATGTGTCCCGATCCAGACGATGCACGATGCCAGGCCGGTGACGCCCCGCCACGCTGCTCAGTTCATCGAAGTGATACTGCAAAGCCGCCGCCAGTGTCCCGGAATACGTACCGCGTCCCGGATGGACCACCATTCCGGCTGCCTTGTTGACGACCACGATCGCGTCGTCTTCATACAGGATATCCAGCGGCAGGTTTTCCGGACGAATGCGGCTTTCGTCTCCGTCCGGAAGCTGCACATCGATGCGATCGTTGACGCGAAGACGCCGTGAAGGACGAATGGTCAGCCCGTTCACAACCACGTGTCCGGACACAATGGCCCGCTGCAGAGCGGCCCGGCTGTGATTGGGAAACAGACGCGTCAGGTAATGGTCCACGCGCCATCCATGGGCCCGCGCTTCGACCGTCAGTCCGATGCGTTCCCCTTCCGGCTGCGGCCCCTGGTCTGTTTCCTGACCGCCATCCGCGGCGGGCCTGTCGGGACACTTTTCCGGCGGCAGATCCGCATCCGGAGCAGGCAGGGTCATTCTTCCGTATCGCCGTCCGGTCCGTCCGTGGAAGAATCGTTCGTGTCTTCCGATTTGTCTGCCGAATCCGAATCGGCATCCGGACCGTCCGCAGAAGCAGACGAGGGAGTTTCCGCACTTCCTTCGACCGGCGAATCGCCTGTCCCGGACGACGATTCCGCATTCTCCGAAGAAGATTCACCACCCTCAGATTCCTCCGGTGCATCTTCTTCAGGTGCACCACCGTCGTTCTCCGACGGCTCGGTACTGTCCAACGCCGGCGTGTCGCCAGATGCATCGCCGGAAGCATCCGGTTCCGGGGAACGGCCTTCCGTGTCTTCGGACGTTTCCGATTCCGATGGTTCCGACGACGGACCGGCCGGTTCCGCGGACCCGTCGCCCATTTCCGGCAGTTCGGGAACAGCGGGAACAGCGGATGCCGGACCATCGGATGGCGGAGTCTCACCGGACGGAACGTTCTGACCATCCTGGGGGAGATCCAGGTTGTCGAGCGGTTTCGGGTCCAGTTGCGAAAACCAGGTATAGAACCGGCTGGTTTCCGGTTTCTGAAGACGTTCAATTCGGCTTTCGATGTAGTCTTTGGCCCAGGGAGCTTCGAATTCGTCCAGAACCGCCTGCCAGGCGGCCACAGCCTTCTGCACGGATTCGTCGCTGCCGTCGCAGTTCAGTTCTGCCAGCCGCGCCTGGTCCATGAGGACTCTTTGACGCGATGACCCGTCCAGATCTGTCCGTTCCACCAGCCGATTCAATGCGGCTTCGGCAAGTTCCTGATCGGTCAGAGCGGCCTGGCGATCTGTGAACCGACTGCGGGATGCCTTGTTCAAAAGACTGTCTGCCTGGCTCAGGCGTGCCAGAGTTCCCAGACGGGTGCCCTCCCAGGTGTCTGCAATGTTCTGATAATCCTCCGGCTCCCGGGCATCCATCCACAGAGCCGAAAGAGCCGCATTTTCTTCCGGCTGCCGCTGATACCAGATGATTCCGGCCACGGCCGCCAGGATGGCCGCCAGACCGTAAATCAAAAACGTGGCATTGGCTTCCAGCCAGGGCCGGAGACTGCGCAGAGCGGATTCCAGATACGTCTGATCAGGATGCGTGTAGTGTTTGTCGGACATGGATTCGGGCGGGCTGAGGCGGTCTGCGGACCGTCCGGATGAGAATCACGCCCGGGGCAGCAGAATCACCGGGCGGAACTGGCAGAGCGAAACAGGTCGGCCAGTATAAGAACGGCCCGAATCGGGGGTCAAGGTGGCCGTTTCAGCGTCGCAGAACGTCCCGCTTCCCGGAAACCCGCCGAAACCATTCGATCCGCGTTCCGGACAACGGCTCCCGGGGCTGCGGAACCATCCCCGACGTATTCGCCTGCGGGCGATCGGGAATGATGCGGCCCTGCGCATACCGGGTCAGCATGTCCTGAGACCGAAGCTGCGGCAGAAAGGGTGTCAGAGACGACCATGTGAAGAACGTGACCCCGTCGGCACCGCAGCGAGTGGCCTCGTTGAGATACCCGGCGATGTCCTGCCCCGACTTCACTTCACCATGACTGGTGCGGACTCCCAGGGCGAACGTGAGTTCCGCGGAGGATTCGGCCCGATCCAGCAGACGCTGCGATTCGGTCAGAACAGTGCGAAATGCGGCCAGGTGGCTGTCTCCCCACTGCTTCGGCCATGAATCCGGATACCAGTACCCGCAGACATTGATTTCGTCGATGTCCCCACGGGCCGCCCATTGCGGCCATGCCTGGGCAACCCGGTGTCCCGACGTCACATGATGTCCCCAGGAATAAATGGCAATGTGCAGTTGTGGAACAAGGCGCCGGAGCCGTCTGCTGATCTGGTGCATCAGTTCACTGAGCAGCCGTTCCCGAAACTCCTGCAGCCGTACCTCCGGCCGGGATTCCGATTTCGCATGCGGACCGGCCTCCGACGCCCCGCCGGCAGCCACCGCAAATCGGGCTGCTGAAATGTCGTCCAGTTGAGACGGCAGACTGGAATACCTCATGTAATCCAGCAGTATTCCGTCAGGACGGTAACGATCGACCAGTTCCGCCAGCCAGTCGGTCACCCAGCGGCGGGCATCCGGATGTCCTGGTGAAATGGACCCGATGGGGTCTCCGTTCAGATCCCGCAGAGCCCAGTCCGGGTGTCGGCGGAGAATGCCGGCAGGACGTGCATGGCCGCAGGCCAGCACCGGAACACACAGCAGAACCTCCAGGTGGTTCCGGCGGGCTGCGTCCAGAAAAATCCGAACCGGATCATACGGATCGCCCGTTCGTCCGATCAGAAGCGGTCCCGGCGGCAGACGATCGGTGGGGTAGTGCGCTTCACCGGCCGTCGTGCTCACATAGGGCACCACCCTGGTGAATCCCGCTTTTCGGATGTCGTCAGCCAGTTTTCCCAAAGCACGCTTTTGTTCTGCAGCCGATGCGGACGGATCGACACACCGCGGCAGATGAACGTAAACCGCTCGAACAGGCCGGTCTGCGGCTGTCGCATGAGCTGTCAGCATGGTCAGTGCCGTCAGGATCGCCACGCCCGTATGAAGCGTTCTGAGTTTCCGCTGTTCCATTTCATCTGCTGCGCTGGCCGCTGCCGGCATGGCCGTTTTCATCTGCATCAGTAACCGATGGCTGCGCCATCTTTCCTCGGATCGGAGCCTCCGAAATAAATCAACGGATCCTCCGTCCGCCAGATCGCCTGGTATCCTCCGTGCGCTCCGTCTTCCGCCCGCACCCGATGTCCCAGGTCGGCCAGTTTCCGACGCACTTCCGCAGGAATGCCCGTTTCGAACGTGATCTGTCCTCCGTCTGTCGATCGGGCTCCCCAGGGGCTGGAACTGCCCGAATGCGACACACGCGGCTGATCGCCGGCCTGCTGCGGCGACATGCCGAAATCGATCATGTTCATCACCACCTGAGCGTGTCCCTGAGGCTGA
>WFTL01000075.1 GCA_015485495.1 Planctomycetaceae bacterium | reverse complement strand
TCATTGAAGAGGACCACGGCGGGCGTGTCCAGGATTTCCCGGCACGGCCCCGGTCACCAGACGACGGTCCGGTCCGGTTCTGACAGACCGCCTGCCGAAAAATCGGCCGCTGCCGGGAAATCCTGGACACGCCCGCCGTGGTCCTCTTCAATGACAGCAGCCGGGAGGCCGTGCAGCCGTGTGGTGCAGGGCCCTGACGGCATTCCTTCGAAAAGAACTCCGATTCCTTTCCCGGAAAGAACTCATGCGCGGTCTGTCCTTTTTTGTTCTGCTCTCTGCTGTCGTGTTCAGCAGTTCCGTTCCTCTGGCAGCCCAGCCCACAATCGGTACGGTCCACCGTCTGGATCCTGCTCTGGACGCTCTGATTCCTCAGGATGCGGAAATCGAAGTCCTGGCGCAGGGATTCACCTGGGCGGAAGGCCCCGTCTGGGTGGGATCCGAACAGGACGGATACCTGCTGTTTTCCGACATCCCCCGGAACACGGTGTTCCGCTGGAAGGAAGGAGAAGGCATTTCCGTGTTTCTGCACCCGTCCGGTTACACAGGCCACACGTACTACGGTGGCGAACCGGGAAGCAATGGCCTGCTGCTGGATCCGCAGGGGCGTCTGGTGCTGTGCGAACACGGAGACCGGCGGGTGTCCGTGCTGACGAAAAACGGAGGCCGACGAACGCTGGTCGATCATTACCAGGGGCGCCGACTCAACAGCCCCAACGACGCCTGCTTCCACCGCAACGGCGATCTGTATTTTACGGATCCCCCGTACGGACTGCCGGAACGCATGGGGGATCCGCGTCAGGAACTGGATTTTTGTGGAGTGTATCGGCTGTCCACAGACGGGACACTCACACTGCTGACGAAAGAAATGACGCGTCCCAACGGGATCGCCTTTTCGCCGGACTGCCGCACCCTCTACGTGGCTCAGTCGGATCCCGCGGCGGCGGTGTGGAAGGCCTTTCCGGTGAAACCCGACGGCACGCTGGGACCATCCCGCGTTCTTTATGACGCCACCGGTGACGTCGGAAAGCTGCCCGGCCTTCCCGATGGACTCAAAGTCGACCGACACGGCCATCTGTTTGCAACCGGCCCCGGCGGCGTCCTGATTCTGTCTCCGGAAGGCCGGCTGCTGGGGCGGCTGGACACCGGAAAGGCAACGGCCAACTGCGGCTGGGGCGACGACGGACGCACTCTGTACATCACAGCCGATTCTCATCTGTGCCGGATCCGCACAACCACCCGCGGCGCCGGCTGGACAGACGAATAACGGCTCCTCCCCCACTTCGGGCTGGCAGGCGCGCCGACGGATCGGCCGAAGTGGGGACGCGGTCGGTGCGGCGAGGCGCGGTCGGTTACAGCACCTGACGGATCTTCTGAAGAAAGACCCTGTTGCTGGGGAATTTCTCCAGCGTCCGGGTCATCTGCTCCATGGCATCCACGGGTGTCAGAGAAATCAGGCTGCGGCGCAGCATGACGATGCCTTCCATCATTTCCGGGTCGAGCAGCTTTTCTTCGCGCCGCGTTCCGGAACGGGAAATGTCGATCGCCGGCCAGATGCGGCGGTCGGCCAATTCCCGACTGAGAACCATCTCCATGTTGCCGGTTCCCTTGAACTCCTGAAAGATGGCTTCGTCCATTCGGTTGTTGGTTTCGATGAGGGCCGTGCCGCAGACCGTCAGCGAACCGCCTTCGTCGAAACGGCGGGCCGTGCCGAACAGCTTTTTGGGAATATCCAGAGCACGAATATCCAGACCTCCGGATCCGGTCCGCCCCGTATTGCTCCACTTGTTGAACGCCCGGGCCAGCCGGGTGATGCTGTCCAGCAGAATGAACACGTCCTTCCCGGATTCCGCCAGCCGCTTGCCTCGTTCCACAATCAGCTGACTGATGCGGATGTGGCTTTCCACATCTTCATCCAGCGACGACGCCACGACTTCTCCCTTGACGTTGCGGCGCATCTCCGTGACTTCTTCCGGGCGTTCATCGATGAGCAGCACGATGAGATGGATTTCGGGATGATTGATGCTGACGGCATTGGCGATGTCCTGCAGCAGCATCGTTTTTCCCGTACGCGGCGGTGCCACCAGCAGAGCCCGCTGTCCCTTTCCAATGGGACACAAAAGATCCATCACCCGCATCGTGATGGGATGCGGACCGGTTTCCAGGCGAATCTGTTCGAACGGATTGATGGGTGTCAGATCATCGAAATGCTTGACGTCCGCGTACTCTTCCGGAGTGTATCCGTCGATCAGTTCGACTTCCCGAACGCGCGGTCCCTGATTGCGTGAACCGGGACCGACATCCGCCTTCAGCAGCACCCCCGGACGCAGCCCGAACCGGTCGACCACGGAACTGGACACGAATGGGTTGGCATCTTCGGCCGCATAGTTCTTCTTCGGGTCCCGCAGGAACCCGTACCCCTTGGGATGCAGTTCCAGCACCCCTTCGAATGTGCCTTCCACGACTTCTCCGGCCGGCTGTCCCTGCCGTCCGCGTCGGCTGCTGCTGCCGCTGCCGCCACGTCGGCTGTCCCGACGTCCGTTGCTGCGTCCCCGGTCGCCGCCTCGACGGCGGCCGCCCCGGCCATTTTCACTGCGAGCCCCGTCGCCCCCACGGCGTCGTCGTCGCCTCCGCCGCCGCCGCGGGGCTTCCGTGTCGCCGTCCGCGTCGGCTCCATCAGCTTCCGCTTCGTCCGCACCGGCCGCGTCGTGATGGACATCGGCGGCGGCCGCACCATCGTCCGGGCTGCCTGAGCCGGTTTCGTCGGAAACGGCTTCGTCCGCATCCGTTTTTTTACGGGATCGTCCGGATGCGCGGCGCCGCGGTTTCTTTTCCGCAACGGCTTCTTCGTCCCCGGCCACCCCTTCTCCGAATGCTTCTTCGGTATCCGCTGATTCGTCCACAACATCCTCCGCACGGGCCCGTGGCCGACGCTTCGCTGTTCGTGTCTTTTTCGTGCTTTCAGACCGGGCAGAACTGCTCGCTGGCATAGCCTCAATTTTCAATTGAACCGAAACCCGTGACTCCGGCCGTCCCGGACGGCCGCCCACTCCTGATTCACTGAACGAACAGGCGGGTTTCGGCGCTGAGTTTCAGTGGAGCGGAACAACACACGCTGCCTTCGACAGCGGACAGATCAGAATCCCACATGGAGAGGACGACTCTGATGACTTCTTACTTCCTCACACAGCGCCCGAAAGCAGTCTGCAGACGAAGAAAAAGCTTCGTGTTCGGCGACACCATGACCGGCAAGCGACGAACCCCCGAAACACCACGCTTCGGGAACCTGCTGCGAACACCAATCTCCAGAGCGCTGACCGGCCGGATGCCGGAAAACGAAGAGTTCATCGGTCAGGCAAATGACCGACAGTTCGCAGAAGGCGAAATGAGCTGTTGGAACCTGCTGACGAGTGAGTTCCAGACCATGCGAAGACTCGTAGTGGGCCGCACATCGGGAATTCACACCGCCGAACGACGGCTGAACACTGAGGCAACCCTCATCGGAATCCGGCGTCGGACCCCAACTGAACTGAAGTATGAACGGAGGAACCCGTTCTGTCAATCGATCTGTCAGGAATCCACCCGTCAGCTTCCCTGCCCCGATTTTTTCCGGACAGATCCCCTTTTTCCCGCATGCCGCCCTACAAACCGCCCAGAACGTCTATCCGGACCGCCGAACGGATCAGCGATATGTCTGCCCCGTCAGGTCATGCGGTTTCACAGCATGCTGAATCCGAGTGTACTTCAGGGGCCGGCGGCGGAATTCTTCCCGGTTTTCGGCTGTGCGAAACAGATACAGTCCGCCGTCGAAGAACAGTCCGTATCGAATGCGGCCTGTCACCGCACGCTGTTCCCGCAGCAGCACCACCGGATCGCAGCCCAGATTTCTCGGCGCATATCGATCAGGATTCTTCAGAAACTGTTCCCGCTGCTGCGGACCGCTGAATCGGTACAGCACGCCCCGCCACCGTTCCGTCAGGTCCGGCCGCCCCCGGACCCACTGCCTGCGGTCCGACAGCAGCACCGGGCAGTAACCGCCCAGTCCGATGATTTCGCCGTCCGCTTTTTCATCATCCGGGCCGTCGGGCGCAACGGCTGTTTCCGGTCCCGCAGCGATGTCCGGACCGGACTCGTCACCGGCTTCGTTCTCCGTGTGACTCCAGGAATCCGGCAGCGGTGTCGCCGCGTCCGGATTCTCCTCCCCGCCTTCCGCTTCCTGCCGCTCCAGAGCCATCATACGGCCCCGGGACGCCACATCACGCAGCATCGACAGATACGCCGAGCGAGGAATGTATCCGACACTGAGCGTTTCCGTTCGGCCATCGGGATACACGACCACATCGCGAGGCACCGTGCTGACACCGTAGCGACGGCTCACATCCGGCCGTTCACTCGTATCCACTTTGACAGCCGCCAGACCTTCTGCCAGAGCCCGCTTCACGGCCAGCGACGAAAACACGTCTCTGTCCATCTGCTGACACGGACCGCACCAGGGAGCGTGGAAATGAATGAGCAGCGGAATCTGATCGCGGGCCGCCACTGCCTGAGCCTCTTCAAACGAAGACCGCCAGCCCGGTCCGGCCGCCGCCGTCCCGGTCAGCCACAGCATCAGAATGAACATCAGACTGCGCACACCCGCCATTCCCGTCCAGCATCATCCGTCCCTGACCAGACCGGCTCACGATCCTCTGCAGAACCGATGCCGCCGGCACCCCCAGCAGCTCTGCCCGGCTTTGTCGGATTCATCGGCCGATTCCGCCGCAGCGGTGGTGCCTGAGTACCGAAATGCGGGCCGCTTCAGACAGAACGTTCCCAACACAACCGGTTGCGACAAAAATCCGGACCGGTCCCCGCGTGCTGCAGACTGCACAATCCCTTCTGCCGGACTGCTGCCGCCAGATTCGGCAATCGTCAGATTCCGGCGCTCCGAATTCTGCGCACCGCCTGGCCGCTTCTTATTCACCGGCACGTTTTCCGAAAACTCCATCACTCCCCGCATTCCATCGCGGCAGGCGGAGCAGACAGTCCCCGGGCATCAGCCGTCCAGGCAGCGCAGCATGCCGGCGGCCTTGTGCAGGGTTTCCTCAAACTCCCGACGCGGCACAGAATCGGCCACAATGCCGCCTCCCACCGGAAAACAGACCTGGCCGTCCCGCAGCGTGAATGTCCGAATCAGAATACTGCTGTCGAATTCCCCGGAGGGTCCCAGACAGAACAGACTGCCGCAGTAGGCCCCCCGGCTGCGCTGTTCCAGTTCGGTGATGATCTCCATGGCCCGGATTTTCGGAGCTCCCGTCACGGAACCGCCAGGAAAACAGGCGGCACACAGATCCCAGACGTCCCGGTCTGCCCGCAGCGTGCCCACCACGGTCGAAACCAGGTGCTGCACGGTTTCAAAGACTTCGATTTCGCACACGCCCGTCACCTGCACGGAACCGGTCTGGCAGACCCGCGAGATGTCGTTGCGCAGCAGATCCACGATCATTACATTTTCTGCCCGGTCTTTTCCGCTGGCAGCCAGTTCTTCGGCCGCATAGAGATCGGCAATCGGCAGACGCTGTCTCCGACGCGTCCCCTTGATCGGCCGCGTCTCCACAAGTCCTCCGGGACGCACTTTGAGAAAGCGTTCCGGCGATGCACTCACAACGGCGAATTCGGACACCTTCAGCAGACCACAGAAGGGCGCCGCATTCAGGCGTCGAACGCGGGCATACAGATCCACGGCTGAACCGTCCCAGGCAGCCGTGAGCTTCTGAGACAGGCTGGCCTGAAAGATGTCGCCGGCGGCGATGTAGTCAAGGACCCGCTGCACCGCCTGCAGATAGGCGTGTTCATCGAATGACGACTGAAACGGAACCGGCCGCCGTCCGGTCGGTCCGTCCGGCATGGCAGGCGCCCCCGCACACCGAAGACGCCGCCGCACCTGCCGCAGCCGTTCTTCCGGAAACGACACCGGAAGAGACAGCACATAAAGCATGACGGTCCGCCGATGATGATCCCAGACGATGGCCCAGTCGAACAGTCCGGCCAGCAGCGCGGGAGTCGCGAACGAATCGGGTTCCGCCGGCATCAGCTTCTCGAAGGCATGCCGCAGGTCGTATGACATCAGCCCGGCGATGCCGCCGCAGAATCCGGGCAGTTCCCGCTGATCGCCGCTCGGCAGACATGACTGCCATTCGCGAAGCCGCCGCAGAGGATCCTGGCCGAATTCACAGTTGTCCACACGACACATCTGCACCGGATCGGCCGTGAGAAACGAATAGCGGCTGTCTCCCCGCCCCGCCGAAGCGGCCGAATCGAACAGCATCAGAAACGGTTCCTCGGAAAACACGCGCAGCACCTGATCCACCGACAGGTCATCGGGCAGCCGTTCGGCATGGATGGAACCGGATGTCTCCTTCATTCCCTGGAATCCTTCTCCGGCTTCTGCTCGCCTGGCTTCCGTTCGCCCGGTGCCTGGTCGCCCGGCATCGGGCGAGCGTGAGCACCGGTCGAAGGTTCCCAGTCGCCGATCAGTCCCCAGCGGAGCGGCCCGTCCTGAACATACTGCTTGCCCAGGTGCCGCGCCAGTTCCGCGCGGGCCATTTCGTAACCCAGATAGAACGCGTGAGCCGCATCGACCGGCGTGGCCGCGTTCTGCAGAGCTTCCGCGAACACGGCGAACACATCCTCCCCGGCCCAGTGGCCGTCCCGATTCATCAGATGCACGCCGTCCGGCCGGGAAAAAATGCGGTACGCAGGATCCTTCAAAGCGGCTGCCAGCGCACGGAGTGCCGCATCCGATTCCATGCGAACCCGGGCATCCCGCAGCATCACCAGCGAATCATCCAGATGTTTGGCGGGAATGTGTCTGCGGACCGCGTGGCAGACCAGGCGGCGGGCCGCGTCGAGTTCCGCGACAGCCGTGCGGCACCACGAAGCCACCTGCGTGGTCAGAACGCTGCCGATCCGAAGCTCCTGACACACCGCCGCCAGCAGCAGGTTCACACCGGCCGAATCGACTTCCGCCAGTTCCGTCACGTTCCCGACCCCCATCATCATGGCCACCTGAGGATGTCGCTGTCGGAAATCCACATAGCGCTGCAGCGATCGCAGGAATCCCATCCCGACCGGTTCGATAATCGGATCCGCGCGAAAAGGCACGCCGCGTCGCGTCAGCTCGTCGGCCACCTGATCCAGGGATGCCGTGTCTTCCGGTGTTTCGGGAATCGCCACGACCTCGACGCCCAGATCCGCCATCCAGCCCACGTCCGACACACGGCAGCTCAGTATCAGTTCGGCACCGGCCTGCACCGCCTGACGCACTTCGGACGGATCGAAACTGTCGATCGACACGCGAAAACTGCGTTCCTTCAGTGCCTGGACAATCTCACTCACCCGACCACTGGATTCCCCGGGAACGCAGCCCACATCGATGATGTCGGCGCCGGCGTCGGCCAGAACCTGTGCCTGGATCAGGATCTCTTCCAGGCGCAGCCGCGTGGCGTGGTTGATTTCTGCAATGATCTGCATGTCATGGTCATTCAGATCTGCCCGGCCGCCGGATTCCAGGCCAAAAAATCCTGGCAGATCGCGATAGTCTTTCGGGCCGCGTTCGAAGGGAATGCCGAAATGCTGAGTCAGTTCGTTGAGATTCCCCTGACACCAGCCGGGAACGATCACGCGGCGGATTCGTCCGGAGGGACGCAGCCGCTGCCGCAGCAGGCGCGTGTGCATCAGTGCAGCCACCTGGATGCCAGGCACCTGGATCTCCCAGTCGAAACCGACCTTCTGCGACAGCGATCGCACAACCTCGGAAAGACCGGCTTCCGCCAGACGGCCCGTGACGAACAGGATCACACCCGACCGATCCGGCTCCGATGATCCGCCCGTCATGACCGACACGATCCGTCACTCCGACAGATCGTCCGGTCGTCGGGCGACCGGCGGCGATCCGGCCTGCGGACCGCCCCGGACAGCCACCGCACTGTTTTCACCGGCATCACCGCACGGCACCTCCATTGATGTTGATCACCTGCCCGGTGATCCAGGCCGCATCGTCGCTCAGCAGAAATCGCACCAGACCGGCCACATCCTTCGGCGTTCCCCAGCGGCGCAAAGGCGTCTCACGCAGAACCCGCTGCTGCCAGTATTCTCCGGCACCGGATCCCCATTCTGTCAGAATCCATCCGGGAGCCACACAGTTGACACGCACTTCCGGAGCCAGACTGAGCGCCAGCGACCGGCTGAATCCCATGATGGCATTCTTCGCCGTCGAAAACAGTTCACCGCTGTCCCCTTCCATACCACGATCCGACTGATCCCAGCCGACCGTGATGATGCTGCCACGTCCCTGGTTCTGAAAGAGACGTCCGAACGCCCGCCCCAGAGCCACGGTTCCCCGCACATCGACATCCAGCAGAGCCTGCAGCCGCGACAGATAGTCGGCATCCTTCAGAGGCCCCGTCAGCAGATCGGCTCCGGCATTCAGAACGGCCGCATCGACCGGCCCGCATTCCCGGCAGAAACCGACAAACGTCTCGCACTCCTGCACAGACGTCATATCCAGCTGAAACAGATCGACCTGCCGCCCCAGTGCACGGATCTCATCCGCCACCTGTTCGGCGTCCGCCTGCGATGTTCTCCATGTTCCGACGATGTCGGCCCCCGCGGCTGCGCACTCCCGGGCCACAGCCGCACCGATTCCGGTCGACGCCCCTGTCACCACCACTCGTCTGTCCCGGAGTGATCCGAACATGGCGACAGCCTATCGGGCACGGGAACGCCTGTCACGTTTCCAGCGCCGGAGGCTGCCGGGGAGTCCGGGCGGACCGGTCGGCGTCGTGCCATTTCCCGGAATCCCGCCCGCCACAGACGACCATCCTTTCGAACGGCAGCGGCCCTGTGATACAACCTGCCTCCGGCTTACCAACCTGAAGTCAGGAGATTTCGCGATGTCCCGTCCCGCCAAACTGGCTCTGGCCAACGGTTCCGTCTTCTGCGGAACATCGTTCGGTGCATCCGGAGAAGTCCACGGCGAAGTCGTGTTCAACACGAGCATGACCGGGTACCAGGAAATCCTGACCGATCCGTCCTACAACGGACAGATCGTCACCATGACCTATCCGCTCATCGGCAACTACGGCGTCAACGAAGACGACGTGGAAAGCGGCGGCCTGTTTCTCAGAGGATTCATCTGCCGGGAACTGTGCGACGAACCCAGCAATTTCCGATCGAGCGGTTCGCTGGATTCCTACCTGCAGCGCCACGGTGTTCTCGGGCTGCAGGGAGTCGACACGCGGGCCATCGTGCGTCAGATCCGAACCGACGGCGCCATGAAAGGCATCATCTCCACAGAAGATCTCGATGACGCTTCTCTGGTGCGCCGGGCCGCGGAAGGGCCAGGACTGGTGGGAGCCGATCTGGCCTGTCAGGTCATGCCGGATTCGGTCCGGGAATGGACGGAACCTCTGCACGACCTGGGACGTCCGGCCGGATTCCGCTCCCGATCAGACGAATCCGGCCGGCCCCATGTGGTGGCCATCGATTACGGAATGAAATGGAACATCCCCCGCTGGCTGACAGATTCCGGCTGCCGTGTCACCGTTGTTCCCGGACGCACCACCGCCGACCAGGTGCTCGCTCTGAACCCGGACGGCGTGTTTCTGTCCAATGGTCCCGGAGACCCCGAACCGCTGAACTACGCGATCGACACCATCCGCGGACTGCTGGGACATCAGCCGATTTTCGGGATCTGTCTGGGCATGCAGCTTCTGGGACTGGCCTGCGGAGGAACCACTTTCAAGCTGCGGTTCGGTCATCGGGGAGCCAATCAGCCGGTTCTCAACCGCGCGACCGGCCGTGTGGAAATCACGTCTCAGAATCATGGGTTCGCTCTGGACGCCGACACCCTTCCGGATCACCTGGAAATCACCCACATCAATCTCAACGACAACACGGTGGAAGGCATCCGCCATCGGAACCACGCGGCCTTCGGCGTGCAGTATCACCCTGAAGCGTCCGCCGGTCCCCATGACAGCCACTACCTGTTTCAGGAATTCACAGATCTGATGCAGTCTGTCCCCGCGTGACAGACCGCGCCATCGTTTTCACGTTTTCAGCCAGTTCGGACTCTGCCTTCATGTCTGTTCAGCGTACCCTCATTCTCATCAAACCGGACGGTGTCCACCGACGTCTGATCGGCACGATCATTTCCCGCATCGAAAACAAGGGACTGTGCATCGTTGCCATGAAAATGCTGCGTGTCACGGAAGAACTCAGCCGTCAGCACTATGCGGAGCACGTGGACAAACCCTTCTACCCGCAGCTCGAAGAATTCATCACGGCCGCTCCGGTGGTGGCCATGATCGTTCAGGGCCCGGACGCGGTCGGCGTGATGCGTGCCATCATCGGAGCCACGAACGGCCGTGAAGCGTCTCCCGGGACGATCCGGGGAGATTTCGGCTGCAGCCGGCAGATGAACATGATCCACGGCAGCGACAGTCCGGAATCGGCCGCACGAGAAATCGGCATCTATTTCACACCGGACGAAATCTGCGACTACACGCCCGCGCTGAATGCCTGGTCGTTCGCCGCAGACGAACTCTGAAGCCCGGCGGCCCCCCTGGCCCGGCAGACCCGCCCCGGCGTTCCACGTTCAGCGGCGAATGCCGCGCAGACGCACATCGTCGAAAGCCATCTGCCCGACGGCTCCGTTCAGACCGATGCGGACCACGATTTCCCGCGTGCGGCGGGGAACCGGAACGGTCCGGCGCCAGGATGTCCACGAGATGTCGTCTCTGCGCAAAACAACCGGCCGCACCGCGATTTCCTGCCGACGGCCGTCGTAGAAATGGATGATCATTCCCGCGCGTTCGCCATGCGTCCCCGGAAACAGCTTCTCAGCCTGCATCCAGAATGAAATCTCCAGCGCGCCGATCAGGCGGCCGTTCAGAGCCATCCCCTGCAAAGCCTGCGCAAGCTGCCCGTCTTCATCCGCTTCGAACTGCAGACAGCGTTCCCCTTCGACCGGACTGTCCTGCATGAGCACCGCCCGCCTCACATAATGCCAGCCGTCCGGCTTTCCATCGCTGTTCTCGTCCTGTTCGAATCCACCATTGACGATTGCCGGATGAACGGAATCCGGCTGCACCCGCCGCTGCTGTTCCGAACGTCCCGTCATGGGAACGAACAGCGTGGACATCATCCGCTGCCGGCGGAGACGTCCGTTTTCCTTTTTCAGCAGATAGAATGCCTGCTGGTAGCGCTGACCGACGGGGATGATCATTGCACCGCCTTCCCGAAGCTGGGCAATGAGCGGTTCCGGAACCCGCTCCGGTGAACACGTCACGATGATTCGGTCGTACGGCGCATGTTCGGGCCAGCCCTCGTATCCGTCACCGGCTTTGACGAACACGTTGTCGTATCCCAGACGTTTCAGACGGCGTTCCGCAGACGCCGCCAGGCTTTCCACGATTTCCACCGTGTAGACTTCCGAAACGATTTCCGCCAGCACGGCCGCCTGATACCCGCTGCCGGTCCCGATTTCCAAAACCCGGTCTCCCCGCTGCGGATCCAGCACCTGAGTCATCCAGGCCACGATGTACGGCGGCGAAATCGTCTGGCCGGCTCCAATGGCCAGAGCTTCATCGTGATAGGCCCGCGCTCTCAGACGCGGCGGCACGAATTCATGCCGCGGCACGCGGCGGATCGCCCCCAGCACCCTTTCATCGGAAATCCCTTCAGCTTCAATGAAGTCCCGCACCAGCCGCTCCCGCGCTGCCGCATACGCACCGTCGGACGGATCGGCCGCCCGGACACACACGGCACACGCTGACCAGAAAACGACCGCTCCAAACACAACACGTTCCGCCACAGACAGCACCGCCCGAGACACCGCACCAGCGACAGATTCCGGCCTCCGGCCGACCGGTATCCGAATCCTGCTTTCCCGAAGACCGTTCATGAGATTCGTGGTCCGTTCCTTCGCCATGGGCGGGTTTCCTTCAGAAACCTGACATCCCGGAAGCAGACCCGGCGGCCGCTTCGCAAAGAACCTGTTCCAGTTTTCGCACAGCCGTCTTCTGAGAAAACTCCGCTTCCACATATTTCCGGGCATTTTCCGCCCGGCGGCAGGCCACTTCCGGATCATCCAGAATCGTCTGCAGTCCCTTTGCCAGCGCTGTGACCGACCCGGAAGCACACAGCACTCCGTACCGTCCGTCCTGCAGAATTTCCCGAGGACCATGGGGACAGTCGGCCGCCACAACGGGAGTCCCGCACACCATCGCTTCCAGCAGAACATTCGGCATGCCCTCCAGAAGCGACGGCAGGACATAGATATCGGCCGAGCGGTACCAGGCCGCCGCGTCCGAACGAAATCCCGGCATTCTGATCATGTCCGTCAGCCGGTGAGCATCGATCTGATGCTGCAGCCGATCTCGATGAGCCCCCTCTCCCAGCAGGGCAAGCCGCAGTTCCCGATCGGGTCGTTCCTTTTGAAGCACGGCGACTGCATCGATCAGCAGATGAAATCCTTTTTCGTGGTTCAGCCGGCCGGCCGACACGATTCGCACCACGGACCGATCCTGGCTTCCCGGTCGGTTCCACCAGTCGGAATCGGGAGTTCCCTGAGCGATCTGCAGGACGGCATCGACATCGACTCCGTTGCGCAGCGTCTGCACACTTCCGGCCGGCAGACGATAGAAGGCTTCGGCACTGCGGGCGGCTCCTTCGGAAACGGCCAGGACGGCCGCGGCCCGGCGGTACAGACGACTCAGCGCCTGTCTTTTGAACGTGCGAAACCGACCGGCCACCGGAGCGAATCCCGTACGCGGGTCTGTCACCACCGTCGACACGGCCGGAACGTTGGCCCGCCAGGCGGCGTCGGCCGCGATGAGTGTCATCAGGAAGGTGCGATCGAAACACACGTCCGCACGAATCTCCCGCAGGTAGCGCGTCATATCGGCGACCCGGCGCCGATGCATGCCTCCGGGAATCCGCGTCGGCGGTCGGCGGTCGCGTTCTTCGAACGCAGCGGTCGGCACGTCGTCCGGTACGCATGGCAGCAGCGGCCCCGAACGGGACACGACATACAGATGCGGTTCGAACTGCTGCCGGTCCAGATGCTGCAGTGCACTGACGATCTGACGTTCCGAACCGCCTCCGTGCAGAGCACCGATCGAAAACACAACGCGAATTCGGGACACGAGAATCCTGCTTTGAGAAGAGCGGACGATTCCGGCGGCCGGTCGGATTTTCAGGAAATTTCCGCACCACCCGACGTCTGCGCCGCGTCGTCGGGCGGCATCGTGATTCCTGCAGAATAATTGAAGCGCCGTCGTTTGACACCCCGCCCCGGACCGGTAACATCGCCGGCGTTGAGTGACTAAGCCTTCGCGACGACCTTTCTGCACGGTCGTCGCGAGTCTTCATAAATTCTGCCTCCCCCTGCAATCTGCCGTACCCCAACCGATGGCGACGGAGTGCCCCTGTTCTGCGCACGTGCCACGCTGAGGTTCGTTGCTGCGCGGAGGTCCGATGGAGGGGTCGCATGACGCAGCCCGCGGATCACGGAAAGAGTCTGGTACTGGCCGTTCCTGCGCGGAGTGATCAGGAAGAACATTCGGAAGCACCGAGTTCCGATTCGCCCCCGGCCCGCCAGGAATCTCCTGCCGCCGGACAGCTGCTGCCCTCCTGTCCGGATGATGAACAGGCCATCCCGGCTGCAGCCGCCCAGGACAGCACCTCCCGAACGAACCCGGCCGATCCCAGAACGTCCGCAGATCTCGAAGACACCATCCGGCGATCCGTGGGAGACACCAACTACGAACGCTGGTTTCGCGGCCGCTCCCGATTCGAGCGCGTGGACAATCAGCTCGTCATCCATGTGCCCAATCCGTTTCTCTGTTCGTGGATGATGAAACGGTTTCGCCCCCAGCTCACAACAGCAGCCGTGACCCTGCTGGGACTGTCCGCCGGATTCGTGATCCACGTCGATTCCCGGCAGGCGAAACCGGCGGCCTCGCCCGCAGCAGCGGTCTCCGCCCCGGATTCCGAACACAGTCCCCGTCGCCGTGACACCGGGACGACGTCATCCGATGCGCTTCCACGCACCGGTCCGGCACACACCACCCCCCGCCCGGTGAGTCAGCGGCGGTTCCGGTCCTTTGCCACGTTCGTATCCGGCCCCTGCAACGAACTGGCCCTGATGGCTGCGCAGCAGATCTGTGCCGCCCCCGGAGAACGCTTCAATCCTCTGTATCTCCATGGGGCAACCGGGGTCGGCAAGACCCACCTGCTGGAATCGATCTACACCGAACTGCGTCGATCGTGTCCGGAACGGAACGTGCTGTTTCTCACGAGTGAATCCTTCACCAACTATTTCACCGCCGCACTGGCCGAACGATCCGTTCCGTCGTTTCGCCAGCGGTTTCGCTCCGTCGATGTCCTGCTGATCGACAACATCGAATTTCTGGGAAACAAAAAGGCCACTCAGGAAGAATTCCTTCACACGATCGACCAGGTCATGGGACATGGCGGCCAGCTCGTGCTCACCAGCGATCGCCACCCGCGGCTGCTGACGCGGCACCGTGAGGAACTGACGGCCCGTTTCGTGGAAGGTCTCGTCTGCCGTATCGAAACGCCGGCGGAAATCACCCGCCAGCGCATCGTGGAATCCTTCGTGCTGCCGTATCGCAATCTGCTGTCCGCAGGAGCGGTCCGTTATCTGGTCCGCCACGGCGGCCGCAATGCCCGGGAGCTGCGAGGTTCCCTGAACAGTCTGATCAGCTACGCAGGACTGCATCACGAACGAATCACTCAGACCCGGGCCCGCGAACTGCTGGGAGACCTGCGGGACGAATGCCGGCGTCTGGTCCGCATCGACGATGTGGAACGCGTCGTGTGCGAGGCGTTCGGAGTGTCCGTGGAAGACATGCGATCCAAAACGCGCCGGCGGGCGATCAGCGGACCGCGTTCCATCGCCATGTACGTGGCCCGCCGACTGACACAGGCCGCCTGGCGGGAAATCGGACAGCATTTCGGCGGACGGGACCACAGCACCGTCGTCGCCGCGGCACGGCGGGTGGACCAGTGGATCGCTCAGCAGACCCCCGTCAACGTTCCCACGTCCTGCCGGGGGTCGACCTGGGAAGAAGTCGTTCGGGAAATCGAAGAACGTCTGCTGGCAGTCGCGTCGTGATGCCCCGGTCGGCTCCTCCCGCCTCCGACCGGCCGGTGTTATCCCGGGAATGCTGCCGGGAAACGGCTGTTGATCGGTCTGCCAGCGTGTTAGTCTCCGCAGGTTCGCTCAGGTCCCCTGTCCTGTCTCCGATGTCCGTCGGCTGATACCGTTGCCATGTCGTTCCCTCCCGTCGAAGAACAACTGCACATCATTCGCCGCGGCATTGAACAGATCGTTCCGGAAGCGGAACTGGAAGAAAAACTGCGCCGCAGCCGCGAAACGGATACTCCTCTGAGAATCAAATACGGGATCGATCCGACCGGAATCGACGTGCATCTGGGACACACCGTGCCGCTGCGGAAAATGCGGCAGTTCCAGGAACTGGGCCACCAGGCGGTGCTCATCATCGGCAACGCCACGGCCATGGTGGGAGACCCCAGCGGGCGGGATGAAGCCCGCAGCCGGCGTCTCACAGAAGAAGAAGTCGAAGCGAACGCCCGCGACTATCTGGCCCAGGTGGGCCGCGTGGTCGATCTGGATCGGACGGAAGTCCATCGCAACGGCGACTGGTTCGGCCGCATGGGACTGGCCGACATTCTGAATCTGTGCGGCCGCGTCACGGTGGCTCAGCTTCTGACCCGTGACGATTTCTCGAAACGCTACCAGGCCGAAAAACCCATTTTTCTGCACGAATGCCTGTACCCGGTCATGCAGGCATGGGATTCCGTCCAGGTACGAGCCGATGTCGAACTGGGCGGTACCGAACAGCTATACAGTTTCATGCTGGCCCGCGATCTGCAGACGCAGGAAAACCTGCCGCCGCAGATCGGCCTCATGTCGCCCATTCTGGTTGGACTGGACGGCCACCGCCGGATGGGAAAAAGCCTGGGCAACTACATCGGAATCGGTGAATCCCCCTGGGAGATGATGAAGAAGTTCATGCAGCTCCCCGACAGCGTTCTGAAAACGTATTTCGAGCTTCTGACCGAAGTGCCGCTGGCTGAGGTCGACGAGCTGCTGGCCGGCCATCCCCGGGATGCCAAGATCCGGCTGGCGGAAACCGTCATCGGACAGTATTCCGGCCACGATGCCGCCCGCAGCGCCGCCGATCGCTGGCGACGGGAAATCGGCGGCGGCGGACTGCCGGCCGATATCCCCGAAGTCGATCTGTCCCGTGCCGACCTGGAAGACGGCGCCCTGCCCGCCTTTCGCCTGCTGACCCTGCTGGGGCTTCAGAAAAGCGGCGGCGAAGCACGCCGCCTGATCGCTCAGGGAGGAGGCCGCCTGGGAGAAGACCGAACCGTCATCAGCGATCCGGTGCAGAAGATCCCCATAGAAAACGGACTGCTCGTGTGGGCGGGAAAGAAAAAGTTCTGTAGAGTCCGCCTGGTCGACTGAAACGCCTTGATCAGGAGGCGAACGGTCCCGCGCCGGACGGATCCGCCGGCCGGCTGCCTGTGCGGCCCGTCGCCGGGAGATCCCGGGATCCGGCCCTGTTCATCCTGTCCCGCTCAGCAAGGAATCTCTGTCCATGGCCACTGGTTTTGCTCTGGTCGGAACCGGCATGATTTCCCACTTTCACGCTCAGGCCATCGCCGGCATTCGCGGCGCCCGCCTGGTGGGATGCTTCGATCAGGTTCCGGCTGCCGCCCAGGCCTTCGCCCGGGAACACGACTGCACCGCGTACGATTCACTTCAGGACCTGCTCCGCAGCCCGGATGTGGATATCGTCAACATCTGCACGCCCAGTGGAGCCCACATGGAACCGGCTGTCGCCGCCGCGAACGCAGGAAAACACGTGGCCGTCGAAAAACCGCTGGAAATCACTCTGCGACGCTGCGACCGCATCATCCAGGCCTGTCGAAAAAACAACGTTCATCTGTGCACGATTCTGCCGTCACGCTTCAGCCCGGTGAATCAGGAACTGAAAAAAGCAATCGATGCCGGCCGGTTCGGCACTCTGACGCTGGGCGATACCTACGTCAAATGGTGGCGCACTCAGGAATACTACGACAGCGGCGGATGGCGCGGCACCTGGGAAATGGACGGCGGAGGCGCCTACATGAACCAGGCCATCCACCAGGTCGATCTGCTGACGTGGATGATGGGGGACGTCACGGAAGTCGCCGGGATGACCGACACTCTCGCCCACGAACGCATCGAAGTCGAAGATGTGGGCGTGGCGGCCCTGCGATTCGCCAGTGGTGCCGTCGGAGTCATCGAAGCCACCACGAGTGCCTGGCCGGGACTGCTCAAGAAAACCGAAATCCACGGCACGCAGGGAACCGTCATCATCGAACAGGACAGCATTCTTCGCTGGGAATTCGCCCGCCGAAACCGGCGTGATGCCGCCATCCGCCGAAAATTTTCGGTCGATTCCGCCACCAGCGGCGGCGCGGCAGACCCGAAAGCCATCTCCTTCAAAGGCCATCAGGATCAGCTTCGCGATTTCGTCAGTGCGATCCGCGACGACCGCCCGCCGCTGGTCGACGGAATCGAAGGCCGCCGCAGCGTGGAAATCATTCTGGCGATCTACAAGGCCGCCTGGACCGGTCGAACCGTTCGTCTGCCGCTGAAAAGCGATCCCCGTCCGCCTCGGTCGGACGACAGCCGGAAAAAACGCTCCCGCCGCCGCTGATCTTCCACCGCGTCATCACCCAGGACATACGCGCGCCGCGAACCACAGCCCGCAGGTTCCATCCAGCAGCGGAGCGACGCCGGTTCGGCTCCAGGACCGGCTTCAACGGGGACATCCGTCGTGTGGTGAGTTGGCCAAACCCGGGAGCGCGGGCGTCCTGCCTGCACAAACTGCCAGCAGGTCGAAAGCTTCAGCACATGCGCACGGCGAACGACACAACACGCCCCAGCCCCCCCCCCGCAGGAATTCAAGTCGTCTTTGAGGGGACATGTCAGGAGTCGAAAAATGTTTTTCAAAAAACACGCGGTGTTGTTCCGGCGACTGTTCGAACGATCGCATGCCGGCGGCTGCCGTGGCTGTCGGCCACTCCGCTTCCCTGCGTTCTGCCGAACGCTTTCCTGTCCGAATCACGCCTCGACGGCTTGCAGGTGTTCAGTCATACTCCTTTTTTCAGGCGAAACGCTTTTCGAACGGATCCGGGTGCGGACGGGAGGATGTCATCGAAATGCGGCGGCTCCCGAAACACCCTGCTCGTCTGCGGCCCCGTCGGGCGATGCATTTCCATCTGTGCTGCCGGCAGGACAGACATGGGGACTTCGGATGAACTGACAGATCGAACCGTTCCCCCGCACGCATCCGATCCGGCTGAGTGCGGGGACGATCCTGGCCGTCGGCGTCGCCGTCAGATCGCGATCGGGCTGACGGTGTGGGCCGGTATCAACACCATTGTGCTGCTGGCCGAACCGGCCATCGAAACCGGGTGGTCTGCCTGGCAGCAGAATGTGTCGCTCAGAGCCGTCTGGCTGTATGAAGCACGCGTCCTGTCCGCTGCCGCGGCCGGCAGGGACAGCGGTCCGACAGACGGGCAGGACACGATCCGTTTCGGGTATCGCTGTTTCGTGCCGGCCGGTCACCGCGACGAGTACAGTCTGCCTCTGTTCATTTTTCTGCACGGGTCCGGAGAACGAGGCCGGGACAACATCGGTCAGCTTCTGGGCCCCCCTGACCGTCTCTGCGGTTCTCTGGCTGAACCGTTTCCCTGTGCGGTTCTGGTGCCGCAGTGCCCGAAGAACGTCGGATGGAGCACACCGCTCACCACGTCCCTGGATATGCTCGATGTGGTCATCCTGATGATGGAGGCCATGCTGGAGGATCCGCGAATCGATCCGAATCGCGTTTACCTTTGCGGGTTTTCCATGGGTGGCTACGGGGCTTCCGAACTGGCTGCCCGCTGCCCGGACCGATTCGCGGCCGTTGTTCCGATCGCCGGACCCGGAAGCCCGGAACACGCTGAAGCACTGAGAAACGTGCCCATGTGGGTGGTGCATTCCGAAGACGACAGAACGGCCGACGTGGAAGGTGCCCGAAAAATGGTGGCGGCTTTGCGGAAGGCGGGTGGACATCCACGATACCTGGAACTGACGGACGCCGGTCACGGCGCCTGGCGGCCGGTTTTCGTCAGGGATTCACCGGTTCTGGAATGGATGTTTCAGCAGCGAACCGATCCATGACAGACGGTTGGTCCAGCACCGCCGCGCAGTGAAACGCATCCGCGGTCATTCCATTTTCCAGGCGACGCATTTCCGGCCGACGCACGTTTTCTTCTGCCCTCTGGACACACAAACAGGCTCACCCGCCGGAAAGGGCGGATGAGCCTGCAGCAGAAATCCGTTTGTCTCAACGGAAATCAGTTGATGATGCCGCGAACCGGCAGGATGACCGGATCGGTTCGTCCGGCAATGCGAATGATGATCTCGTCTTCGAACCGGCCGGGATCTTCCGGAGCGCTGAAGCGAAGGGAAATGGCGTGCACGGTCCGCTCGCCTTCGGGAATGGTGGCTTCAAAACAGTCCGACATGCCGGCACAGTCCACACTTTCGATGGCGAATTCCTTCCGGCCGCGGACGATCACCCGTTTCGGAACGACGGCGCCGGGCCGCACACGGCGAAAATCAACCAGGGACGGCGTGACCTGGATGTCGGGAACCACCACACCTTCCACCATGAGCGGCACATAGGGGTTGGCCCGATCGTTCGTCACGATGGTGATCATGTCGCGAATCCGTCCGGCTCTGGCGGTCGGAGCCAGCTTTACGGACAGCAGATAATCGATGCGGCCGCTGTTGCGGGTCTGTTCTGTCAGCTTCGCCTGCAGATCGGGATTCGTGATCTTCACATCGACAATATCCCAGTCCGGTCGGCCCGCATAGCGAATCTGGACATCGGCCGAAGCTCCGGACCCCAGATCCACATTGCGAAAATCCACCAGGCCGGGAACGAACACCACGTCGCTGCGAATGTAGGCCGTGATGGGAATGCGGACTTCGGCGAATCGAGGCTGATCGAATCGGATGATGAGGTTTGAATCTTTGCGCTGGCGGAACTTGTGCGTGTTCATTTTGACTTCGACCGTTCCCGTTTCTCCAGGTGCGATCGTTGTCTGTCCGGGCGTGGCCGCCGAACATCCGCACGTCGTGCTCACACTGGAAATGTGAACCGACTGCCGGTACAGGTTGCGGATGACAACCTCCTTTTTCGCTTCAGACCCGGTGGCAATCACGCCGAAATCGACCTTCTTCGTGTCGATCATTTTTCGGGCCCAGTCGTCTGCGGACGCAGACGTCACCACCAGCATCGACAAACACGCACTGCCCAGAATTCCCAGCCTCATGATCTCAACCTGCCGCAGAAAAGTGACATTGTTCGTGGTATGTGAGACCTCCCGTCTGCATGCTGTCTGCGAGAATTCAGCGTCCTTTTTCGGGCCGGTCGGAAGCCGTTCCGGCCGATGGCGCTGAAAGCGGACTGCGATGACGCCATTGCAGGTCCGCGGGCGCAGAACCGTCCCCCATGCATGATCGACGGGCTGATGCAGGAACGTTAGGAGCAACGCTCCGAAGTGTCAATCGGCAGATTTCTGCCGGCGGTCATCCGGAGTGGCAGGAAATGCCGGAAAACACCTGCTTCGGTGATTGTTCGGGCCGAATCGACTGTGCGGACTGTGGCGCGGCGATCGGACACGGTCGGGGACGACCGGTCAGGGCATCTGCACAATCGAACAGCTCAGACCGCCGGCAGCCGGCACGTAGGTCTGGGAGGCGTAATCCATGACCATGCGGTCCGCATTGAACCGCCAGCCCAGTGTGCGGATCGCCCGCTTCATGCGGGCGATCCATCCCTGCGGGAGATCATCCGAATCGCGTTCGAAATACAGGGGAATCACTTCTTCGGTAAGAACGGCATACAGATCCTGGACATCCCGCTGATCCTGAACGGCCTGATCCGTATGTGAGCGGCCGTTGCCGATCGCGAAGCCGTTCTGGCCGTCGTAGGCTTCCGACCACCAGCCATCGAGAATGGAGCAGTTGAGTCCGCCGTTGAGGACGACTTTCTGTCCGCTGGTGCCGGAAGCTTCCAGCGGCCGCCGCGGGTTGTTCAGCCACAGGTCGACGCCCTGCACGAGCTGCCGGCCCATGGCGATGTCGTAATTTTCCAGAACCAGCACCCGACCGCGAAACGGGTCTTCGTGTGTGAGCCGGAAAATGCGCTGCAGAAGCTGTTTTCCGGCCGCATCGGCCGGATGGGCTTTCCCCGCGAAAAGAAACTGGATGGGGTGTTCCGTATCTTCCAGCAGTCGGGCCAGGAAATCCAGGTCGTGCAGGATCAGGTCGGCTCGCTTGTAAGGAGCGAACCGGCGGGCGAAGCCGATGGTCAGGGCATTCGGGTCGAAGGCCTGTTCCACATCGGCAATGACGGAATCCGCTTCTCCGCGCCGTCTGGCCTGCTGGACTGCTTTTCCGCGGGCATAGCTGATAAGCGTTCCTTTGAGGGCCTGGTGGGTTTCCCACAGCTCGCCGGGCGTGACTGCTTCAAAACCCTTCCACAGATCTGCTTCGCCCGTCCGTTCGTACCAGTTTTCGGGCAGCACGCGGTCGTACAGGACGCGCATCTGCGCTGCCAGCCAGGTCGGCACGTGCACGCCGTTGGTGATGTGTCCGATGGGAATTTCCTGAGTGCTGCGCCACGGCCACAGGCCGGCCCACATCTTGCGGCTGACAATGCCGTGCAGGTTGGACACGCCGTTGGCGATGCGGCACAGTTTCAGCGCCAGGACCGTCATGCAGAAGGTTTCGCTTCCGTTCTGCGGATCGACCCGCCCCAGCGCCATGAGACCGCCGATGTCCAGTCCCAGAGCATTGCCCAGCGGTCCGATGTGCTCGTCGACCAGCCCCTGATCGAACCGGTCGTGGCCGGCGGCCACAGGCGTGTGCGTGGTGAACACGCAGTGACTGGCGGTTTCCTGAAGGGCCTGATCGAACGGCATGGCGTCTTCGTGCATGCGCGTGCGAATGACTTCCAGCGGAGCGAAAGCCGAATGGCCTTCGTTCATGTGAATCACTTTGGGCTCGAAACCGACGGCCTTCAGTGCCCGCACACCGCCAACGCCCAGCAGAAGCTCCTGACGAATCCGGGTCCGCTGATCACCGCCATACAGGCGACTGGTGAGCTGCCGGTTTTCCGGGCTGTTCTGTTCGATGTCGGCATCCAGCAGATACAAAGTGACTCGCCCGACTTCCAGACGCAGAATCCGGGCGAAAATCGTGTCCGATCGCGTTTCCACCGACACGATGACCGGTTTGCCGTCCTGAGTGACCGGAGTGAGTGGCAGCGATTTCAGTGGCAGCCGCGGGTACTCTTCCTGCTGCCAGCCGTTGGCATCGATTTTCTGAGAAAAATAGCCTTCGCTGTAAAACAGCCCCACGCCGACCAGAGGAATCCCCAGGTCCGAGGCACTTTTCAGGTGATCTCCGGCCAGCACCCCCAGCCCGCCCGAATAGATGGGCAGCGATTCGTGCAGCCCGAATTCCGCACTGAAATAGGCCACCGGAGACTGCGCCAGAATCGCGGTGTGCGTGGCCCCCCAGGTCGTCTGCGATTCCGTATAGGCAATGAACCGCCGGTAGGCGTGATGGATGCGGGACTGCAGCAGCGCATCGCGTGTGATGCGGTCGAGTTCTTCCGGTGCGTAATGAGCCAGCAGGGCGACCGGATTGTGCCGCGTCTGTGAAAACAGATCGGCATCGATCAGCCGGAAAATCTCCACGACTTCCGGATGCCAGCTCCACCAGAGATTGTTCGCAATCCGGGTCAGCTTGTCATAGATGGACAGTTGTCCGGGCCTGGCCGACATGAAGAATCCTGTATTCATAAATGGAAAAGACGCCGGTCAGGCGTCCTGCGACGGTCCGGAGTATAGAACGCGTCCGCCATGCCGTCGACTTTCCACACAGGCGCCTCCCGTCGCTCCCGCAGCCGGCTCCTGCAAATCCCTGCCGGTGACATGCTTTCATCCGGATGACGCACACCCGGGTGGTACTGGCCGCGCCGTGGTCCCCGCAGGACGGGACGTCCACGAATCGGAACCGTTCGGCCCGCTGGAACGCAGGGTTTGGCACGGCAGCCTGCGGTTGCTGCGCGGGCGCAGCAGGTACGGATCTGCACTCATGGCTTCCGGATGCGCCGGGAGACCGGTGTCCCGACAATCAGCGGGACAGCCGAATATGACGGCGTTTGGCCCGCCGGGCTCTGGCACTGGCCGGACGCCGGCCGTGGTTCGCCTTCGTGAGTTTTCGATGAGTTTTGGCCATGGAAACAGTCCTCGCAGAATCCCTGCGTTCCGTGAAAGCGGGAAGAATATCGCCCGGACCGGCCCGGGGAAAGTCCATCCTGCCGAGGAATCGCGGTTTCCCGGAGAGTCCGGACCGGGAATGCAACATGGTTTTGCGAGTTCGTCTTCCGTTTTTTCGGATGGTCCGGTCGACGGAGACCGTCATCACAAAGCAGTCGTCTGTTCCGCTCCGATCATGAGATTGAAGTTCTGCACAGCGACACCGCTGGCCCCCTTGATCAGATTGTCGATGGCCACCACGACGACCGGGCGGTCCCGGTTCATCCGGACCGTGATGTCGCAGAAATTCGTGTGGGCCACGTGTTTGGTGGCCGGAATGTGGTCCACGACGCGGATGAACGGCTGGTTCCGATAGAAGCGTCGAAACACTTCCAGCAGGCTTTCCGCATCGGCAGATGCCGTCAGACGCGGATACATGGTGCACAGAATTCCGCGATCCATGGGCATCAGATGTGGCGTGAACGTGACACGCACCGGCGTTCCCGCGACGTCGCTGAGGACCTGTTCGATTTCGGGAGTGTGCCGATGGCTGCCGATTCCGTAGGCCGTCACCGATTCGTTGCATTCCGCGAACAGCGTTCCCACCCGTGGTGTCCGCCCGGCCCCGCTGATGCCGCTTTTGGCATCGATCACGATTCCGTCCGGCTCGATGGCTCCGGCCTGCAGCAGCGGTGCCAGCCCCAGAATGGAAGCACTCGTATAGCAGCCCGGATTGGCGACCAGATCCGCCGATCCGATCCGGTCTGCGTACAGTTCCGGCAGCCCGTAAACCGTGCTGCTCAGCCGCGTCGGGTCGGTGTGAACGTGTCCGTACCACTGTTCGTAGACGCCAGGATCGCTCAGTCGATAATCGGCACTCAGGTCGACAACACGACAGCCGGCATCCAGGAGCTGCGGAACCGCCTCCATACTGGCCGCGTGGGGCAGCGCACAGAAGGCGAAGTCCGCCCGTTCGCCGGCTTCGGCAGGAGTCAGGTTTTCGGCAGCCAGATCGAACTGTCCGACCAGAGCCGGATGGATTTCGGTGATAGGCGGCCTGCCGGTCTGCCGTGTGGTCACGGCCACCACATCGGCCTGGGGATGACGCGACAGGATCTTCAGGAGTTCCAGAGCCGTGTAGCCGGTGGCTCCCAGAACAGCGATACGGATCATGGTGGGAACGATGTCAGAAAACGGGCGAAAACCGGGAAGGCCGGACTCCGCCATGGAGACTCAGCACGGCGTCATTTCCCGAAACGGACACAATGGCCGGGCCAGGGCTGTCCGTCAACATCTGTCCGCCGACAGTTGTCCACTGCCGCCGAAATGGCGTCCGGATTTCCTGTTTTCTGCCTTCGGCGTGCTGCATCACCGCCGGTCAGTGCGAGGTCGGCCGGTGGTGGCTGGAGCCGATGTCCTGTTCCCTTTTCATTCCGGACCGGCTCCGCAAGAATGCCGTCTTTCCGGAACGCCCCGGAACCGGACGGCAGACAGCAAATGCCGAAGTCGTTTCGGTGAGCGGCGCGATCCCCGGGGCAGGAAGTGGCGAGGAACCCGCCTTCTTCTTTCTTCCGAAATTTCAGAACCGACTTCTTTGACCGGGAGACTTTCTCCGTCATGTCGAATACTGCTCAGCTTGCTTCCGACGCTCTGACTGCCGGAAACGGCATTCTCCGCCTCGCTCCCACCTGGGTGCCCCGTTCGTTTCTGCAGCCCGGACGCCGTCTCAAACTGCACCCTGACGACTATTACGCTCTGGGTATGCATCGGGGGGGGATCGACGAGCGGTGGTTCGGATCCACCACCGAAGCGGCCAATGAGAACCGGCAGGAAGACGAGGGATTGTCCTGGTGTGTGCACAACGGGCAGCGGTTTTTGCTGCGGGACGCGGTCGCCGAACTCAAAGGACAGATCATCGGCGATGCCATCTGGGACACGTACGGCAAATGGCCCGTGTATTCGAAGTTCTTCGACAACATGGGCCCCATTCCGCACCACATGCATCAGAATGCCGAGCAGGCCGCTCTGGTGGGGCAGGAAGGCAAGCCGGAAAGCTACTACTTTCCGCCGCAGATGAATCAGATCGGAAACAACTTCCCCTACACGTTCATGGGACTGGAGCCGGGCACCACGAAGCAGCAGGTGATCGACTGTCTCGATCGCTGGAATCAGGGGGAAAACGGAATCCTCGATCTTTCCAAAGCCTACCGTCTGAAGCCTGGAACCGGCTGGCTGATCCCCCCCTGCGTGCTGCATGCGCCGGGTTCTCTGGTGACGTACGAACCGCAGTGGGGCAGCGACGTGTTCGCCATGTACCAGAATCTCGTGGAAGGGCGCGAAGTGCCGCGGTCTCTGCTGACGAAGGACTTTCCGGAAGAATTTCATCACGACAACGCCTACATGGTCGATGCCCTCGACTGGGACCGCAATGTGGATCCTCACTTCAAAGACAACAACTACCTGGAACCGGTTGTCAGCGAAGAAGGCGACGGCTGGTGTGATCGCTGGGTCGTGTACGGGCGGGTCGACGGCCGTCAGCTGTTCACCGCCAAGGAACTGACCGTTCAGCCCGGAGCGCAGTGCACGCTCGCCGATCCGGGTGCCTACTGCTGGATCACGGTCCAGGGCAGCGGACGCATCGACCGAATGACTCTGCAGTCGCCCGTGATGATTCGCTTCGGAGAAATGACCGAAGACGAAGTGTTCGTGGCAGCCGGCCGTGCGGCTGAAGGTGTGACATTCGAAAACACGGGCACGGAACCTCTGGTCGGGCTGCGGTATTTTGGGCCGGATGCTCAGCCTGACGCCCCGGAACAGTCGGCCTGGCGCCGCTGACCGGACCGGCTGCCGGTGTCGATCAGTTTCAGTCTTCGAACGGCCTGTCTGCAGCAGACTTCCATTTTCTTCTCTCCTTTCAGGAAACGCCGATGACTCTTTCCATTCACAACGCGATGTGGCCCGGTCTGGTGGGCAAGGGTGACGAAGAAGGCCAGGAACCTCCCATCAGTCTGGACCGGATGCTGGAGCTGACAGCCGCTGCGGAAGTGAACGGTCAGAAGTTCGACGGTGTCGACTATTTCCTGTTTCTGCCGCACACCGATCCGCAGGCCGACGACGACGAACTGCGGCGGATTGCCGACCGGATCGCTCAGTTCGGATTCCGCGTGGGATCTCTGGTGGCTCCCATCTGGCCCGGCACCGTCGGCGATTCGGCCATGGGCACTCAGGAACAGAGGGACCGGTTTCTGGATGCCGTGCGGCTGGCCTGCCGCATTGCGAAGGTGTTCAACGACCACGGTGTGCGTCAGTATGGAGTGATCCGGATCGATTCCGCGGAATTCGGCGTGGAAGCCTGGCGCCAGGATCCTGCCGGCAACACGAAAAAAATCGCCGACACGTTCCGGGAAGCGGCGAAGATCGCAGCCGATCATGGAGAACGCCTGGCGGCCGAAGGAGAAATCTGCTGGGCCGGCATGCACAGCTGGAAAGACATGCTCAACCTGCTCGAAGAAGTCGGCATGCCGGACGCTCTGGGATTCCAGGCCGACCTGGCACACACCTATCTGTATCTGCTGGGCTACAACGCTCCCGAACACGCCCTCGTCCAGGACGGTTACACCGAAGACGAATTCTACGCAGCCTACGAAACAATGACCGATAAGCTGCGGCCGTGGACGATCGATTTCCATGTGGCGCAGAACGACGGGGAAGTTCACGGCGCGGGATCTCATGACAAGACCGGCAAACACTGCCCGGCAGACGATCCCCGCGGCAAACTGGACATTGTTCGCTGTGCCGGTTACTGGCTGAAGGACTACCCGGAGCGCGGCATCCGGCACATCTGCTGGGACGGCTGCATGTTTCCCAACGCGACTCTGGAAAACCCTGACACGTGGAACACGATTCTCGACGTCATGATCCGCGTGCGCGATGCGCATGCGGTCGACTGAAGCGGCTGAGCCGTCCATTTTCTCTTTCTTCCCGGCAATTTTTCTTTCCGTTTCTTTGAACAGGACAGACGGACATGTCAGACAGGATTCCGGTTCGCATCGGGCTGGTGGGCTACGGCTTCATGGGGCGGACGCACACCAACGGATACAAACGCGTGGGCGATTTCTTTCCGGAACTGAAACATCGCCCCGTGCTGAAGGCCGTCTGCGGGCGCAGTGAACAGCGGGTCCGGGAATTCGCCGACCAGTGGGGATATGAATCCACGGAAACCGACTGGCGGGTGCTCATCGACCGCGACGATATCGATGCGATCGATATCTGTACTCCGAACAATGTGCATGCCGAGATCGCCATGGCGGCGGCCGAAGCCGGCAAAATGATTCTCTGCGAAAAACCGCTGGCTCTGAATGCAGCCGAAGGAGCGCAGATGGTGGCCGCGGTGGAGAAAGCGGGCGTCCCGAACACGGTGTGGTACAACTACCGGCGTGTTCCGGCCGTCACCCTGGCAAAACAGCTCATTGATGAAGGCCGTCTGGGACGCATTTTCCATTATCGGGCCAATTTTCTGCAGGACTGGACCATCGCCGAAGACCTTCCGCAGGGCGGTGAAGCCCTGTGGCGGCTGGACGTCCAGGCAGCCGGTTCCGGCGTCACCGGTGATCTGCTGGCTCACTGCATCGATACGGCGCTGTGGCTGAATGGTTCCATCACGGACGTGAGTGCCATGACCGAAACGTTCGTCCGCGAACGCATGCACACGCTGACGGGCAAAGTGGAACCGGTGGGCATCGACGATGCGTGCGCCTTTCTGTGCCATTTTCAGAACGGATCCCTGGGACTGTTCGAATCGACTCGCTATGCCCGCGGACACAAGGCACTGTACACCCTGGAAATCAACGGAGAAAAAGCGTCCATTCGCTGGGATCTTCACGACCTGCACCGTCTGGAGTATTTCGACCATGGGGACGATTCCGTGGTCCGCGGCTGGCGGTCCGTGCACGTGACCGACAGCGACATGCCCTACATGGACCGCTGGTGGGTTCCGGGACTGCAGATCGGCTATGAACACACGTTCGTGCACCAGGTGGCTGACTTTCTGAAAAGCCTGGATTCCGGCGAACCGTGCCGTCCCACCTTCCAGGATGCCCAGGAAACGCAGAAAGTCTGCGACGCCGTGCTGCAGAGCGCTCAGGAGCGTTCCTGGAAAACCGTGTGACCGGTGCCTTCTCGTCGGACAGGCTGCTTCTGCCCGGCAGGTCGCGGTCACCCGGTCGCAGGCCCGGCCGGTTCCCTCTGTTCTTCCGCATCGTCGCCGGGTACACTGTTTCCACATCGATGAGCATGCGGCGGCTGAGAAGCGTGGGTCTCTCAGCCGCCGCTGCCATTGATTCCCGCTCAACGGCGGCCGGCGAACCGAACTGTTCCTGACTGATTGAGTGACACCATGGATGCTCAGCCGATTTCCCGATCCGGATACGAAAAGATTCGCGAAGAAATCCGTGAGCTGGAAGAAGTTCAGCTTCCGGCCGTCACTGAACGCATCAAACGAGCGCGGGAAGAAGGTGACCTGAAGGAAAATGCGGAATACCATGCGGCGCGGGAACAGCAGGGATACATCCGGGCCAAAATCAGTCAGCTTCGAACGAAGCTGGCCGGCTGCCGCATTGTCGAAAAATCCGACATGCCCAAAGGCGTGGTCGCGTTCGGGTCGGTGGTCACGGTCAAGGATCTGTCGGACGGACTGGAGGAACAGTACGAACTGGTCGGCCCCGGGGAAGAGGATTACGACGGCGACGTCATGAAAATCCTCACATCCAGCCCGATCGCCCAGGCGATGCTGGGGAAGAAAGTGGGTGACCGGTTCGAAACGGAGGTCCCGGCCGGAACACTGAAATTCGAAATCATCGACATCCGCGATCCGGACGTATGAACAAAGCGGCTGCGTCTGCCCCGTGCATCCGATGGCACGAGACTGCATTCCGGCGGGGACGCCCGGTCACCGCCAGGCGACCCGGGACTGGCCCGCCCGGCAGCCGTACACCAGCCGGTCTTCGGTCCTGTCGAAGACCGGACAAACCGTTCAGAATCTCACAATGTCCTGCAGTCACGCTCCGACGGACCGTCCGGGACGAAAGAGGCAGGTGGAGTGTGCATGATGATCGGACCCAGATTTCGCCGTGAATGGTTCGTCCTGACGGGGATGATGTGGGTGGTGGGAATCGTTCCGGATTCACAGTCCGGATATGCGCTCGACGCATCGCCCCGTCCGTTCCGGGCGGGAGTCTTCGCCGTGGACATCACACCGACGGAGTTTCCGGTCATCACCAACGGGTATTTCACGGAACGTCTGGAAACCCGCGCCATCGACCGGCTCATGTCCCGCGCCTGGGTTCTCGACGACGGCCGGACACGTCTGGCCATCGCCGTGGTCGACAATCTGATGATCCCGCGCTCTCTGCTCGATGACGTGCGGCAGATGGTGACCCGCCATACGGGAATTCCGGAAGACCACATTCTGATCTCCGCAACACACACTCATACGGCCCCGTCCGTGATGGCCTGTCTGGGCAGCCGGGCGGACGAACGATACACCCGATTTCTGCCGGACCGGATCGCCGAAAGCATCGTGATGGCCAGCCGCAGCATGGTGCCGGCGGAAATCGGCTGGGCGGTTGTCCAGGACCATGATCACAATCACTGCCGCCGCTGGATCTTTCGACCGGATCACATTCAGACAGATCCGTTCGGCCATCGGACGGTTCGGGCGAACATGCATCCGGGACATCTGAGTCCGCGGCATATCGGACCGTCCGGACCGGCTGACCCGGACTTTTCGATCGTGGCCCTGCGGACAGCAGACGGCCGCCTGCTGTCCGTTCTGGGCAACTATGCGATGCACTATTTCGGATCGACAGCCATTTCCGGTGATGCCTGCGGACGATTCGGTGATCACCTGGCCGCTCTGCTCCCGGATGCTCAGAAACATCCGGATTTCGTCGGCATTCTGTCTCAGGGGACCAGCGGCGACAGTCACGGCGGCCGGGATTACAGCCGGCCGAAGCGGACGATGAGTCTCGATGAATACACACGAGAACTCGCGCAGATCGCCATGCGGGCTCTGAAGCAGGTGTCCTGGCAGTCCTGGGTTCCTCTGAAGACTGCCGAAACGCATCTCACTCTGCAGCGACGGGTTCCCGATGAACAGCGTCTGGCGTGGGCACGGGCACGCATGGAGGCTCTGGGAGACGG
>WFTL01000074.1 GCA_015485495.1 Planctomycetaceae bacterium | reverse complement strand
TTCCCAGAAGATGCGGCCTCCGAGAAAGCCACGCAGCGAACTCGTATGGATGGAGCGGCTCGTCAGATTGAGGGCCCCTGCTCCGGTTTCGGTAAATGCGTTCTGACGGACCTGAATGTGCTGCAGGGCGGCCAGAGGCTGGAGGGTCATTCCATGCCATCGCCGCTGCCGCCACCACCGCCACCGCCGCCGGCGCCGCCGACCGCCTGGTTGTTGCTGAACTGCACGTTCTCCAGCGTCACGTTGGCGAACTGGTCGACGAACAGACCGGCGCCCGCGCCCAGTCCCCCGCCGCCGCCGGAACCATTCGAACCCCCGGCGCCCCCTTGCGCCCGGGCGTTCTGGATCGTCAGGTCCTTGATCGTGATGTTCCCCTGATGGGCAAAGAACGGCCGATAGGCGCCGCCTCCGTCGATCCGGTTCCCGTTGCCGTTGATCGTCACGTTTTTGCCCGCATCCACGGCGATCGGCGCCACGTTGCCGGCCATCGTGATGTTCGCATTGATGTTGATCGTGTGGTCGCTGGACGGATCGAGCGCGATCGATTGCAGCGCGCTCTGAAAGTCCCCGAAAGTACTCACGTTGAACGTTCCGGCCCGCGCAACGCTGCCGGTCAGGCAAAACAGAACGATCAGCAAAGCGATACCGATCCGCTGCCGGCGGCGGTTTGCCGTCGTGCCGTTCAGCCTGTCCGGCGATTTGTCTGCTGAATCGAAGCCGATGACAGAGGCCGAAAAGTGAACGTGGTGCTGATGCATCATTCCTGCTCCTCCAAATGGGTCGCTCCCGGTTCGAAGCAGGAAACACGGGGCGCAGCGGTTTTCGAGTCTTCCTCCTGGCGAGACTCCACAGCCGCTGTGCGGGCATGGAACCGGTTGCTGCGGACGGCAGATTTGCTGCGATCCACGTGATCCAGAAGATCGTCAGTCGGTTATCGACCATTTCAACCGGGGCTGTCCGGTCAATCGGTGACAGTCCCGACAACCATCACAATCCGCAACATCGGACACGTTCGGCGTTCAGCAGCGTTCCATCAATGGGAGCGGCGCGAGCCGCCCGGTGGGTGGGCGCCCGGTCGTTTCCTCCGGGATGTGTGCGTCGCATGGCGGCGGTTCTCACCGAAGGACGGGCGCCCTTCCGCTGTCATAACGGGCTGGTCCGGGGGAACCGTGTGCGGGGAAGGCCGCGTGCCGGAAGATGGCATCGCTGTCGCTGTGTGGAACCGGACCGGGTTTGTCAGGAAAGCGCCCGGCGGGAGGTGGGGGCATCCGATGGGCGCTGTCCCCGCGGGTTTCGGGGTGTTGCCGGAATTCGTGCGGGTCGGCTCCCGTCATTCGGCGGCCGGATCGGCTGTGTTCAGGAGGTTTCGTTCGAACCGCTGCTGGACGTGGTGACGAAACGCCCGCCGCTCATGAACATGCCGTTGTCGCACGGAGAACACCATTCGAGCTGGACCTGGTATTCGAACTGGCGTGATTCGCTGGCCATGCGCACCGTGACCAGTCCTGGAACCATGGAGCCTCGGTGAAGCAGGCCGATGCCCGTGCGGCTGATTTCACGGGTCATGGCGGAAACCGTGTTGCCTCGCTGCGTCGTGACTTCGGCCGGTACGGACAGTTCCAGCCGTTCGCTGGCCCGCGTGTTGTTGCCGTCGACTTTTCCGATGCTTTCCAGCACCTGACGCAGATCCTCCATCGTGGGACGGCTGAACGGATCCTTCATGGCTGACTCCGGAACAATGACAGAATCGGGGAATTCGCAACGCAGCGCGATGCCGGTCGGGATTCCCGGAAAATCCTGTCAGAGTCTAGGGCGCGTTTGAGCGGTCCGGGCGGACAGACCGGATCCGGTTCGTCTCCGGGACCATCTTCCGGTTCAACTGGAACGGATGGAACGGTTCTGACGCTCCGGGGCGAACAGAAGCCATGCGATGATCAGCCCTCCCAGAAACAGAATCCATGTCCGGGGGCGAATCGACAGAACCAGAGTGGTCGTTGCCGGAACGGCCGTCGGAGCGGCAGGAGCAGGAGCGGCGGCCTCCGTTCCGGCCGGTTCCTGAAAATCGCTCAGGAACGGATCGTCGACGAACTCGTCGTCTGCCTGAGGATTCGGGACGGTCAGGTGTTCGTCGTCTTCGGTCGTGTGGGAACCGTGTTCGGGCAGGACAATCGGGCTGTTCGACAGGACCACCGGAGTCTGGTCGGCCGCTGACGATGCGGTGTGCACCGGAACGCGGTGCTGCCGCTGGTGCGTGTCGGGAAATGCCGCCGAGTGTTCCGATGGATCGGATGACCACAGAGACGGGGCATCCACGAAAGAAGCTGCTCCGTCGTGTTCGGGAGCACCGGGATGGTTTCCGTGTTCCTCGAGTCCGGCGGTCCAGGAATCCTGTCGGGAGGACGGGGCGGATTCCGGGCTGTCCGCCCCATGGGATTCCACAGCGTCCGAATCGTCGAAACCGAAGTCCGGCAGGTCATCAGAGAGATGTCCAGACAGTGCCGCCACATCAGCGTGATCGTCTGCTGCCTGTTCCGCTGTGGCCGAGGCGGCGGATTCCTGGAAGTGTTCGGCGGGAGTGTGATCTGAGGAATCGGGCATCACGATGACCGGAACATCGGCGTCGTCGTTTTCCGCGTTTTTCGGATCGTCGAACAGATGGAAGTCCAGGTCATCACTTTCCGGCGGGCCGTCTTTTTCGGTGCTGTCGGCGAACAGATCATCGAAATCTTCGTTGTCTCCATCACGAGAATCGCTCAGCACCTCCGACGATTCCTCTTCGAATTCGTCGTCTCGAAATTCGGCCATGATATGGTCGAACGACATGCCGGTTCCCCTGCGTTCCAGTGTGGGCACAGAAAGCCGGGGGAGGGACGAGTCGGATTCTGCTGAGTCGCGTTCGGAAGAGCCGGAAGAATCGTTCGGCAGTTCCCGGGACGATGACGCGGTCATCACCGACGGATTCGGTCCGGCGGTCTGTTCTTCCGCATCCGGTTCCTCGGCATCGGCCCTGTCGTTTCCGGCAAGAAACGGATCGTCGGGCAGGTCATCATTACGGCTCAAAAGACCGCCCAGGCGCAGAAACCCGCGGCGGCCGTCCGAGGTCGCCTCTTCGTCACTGTTTTCAGAGCTGCGGTGGATGGGTGACAAAGATGCCAGAAGGGCGGCCGGGCCGCGGCGTTCAGCGTGAATGCTGCCTTCTTTTTCGTCGTATTCCCGGAGTTCGGACAGGCTCATGAATTCACGGTCCGGAGCGAATCTCTGGCGCAGCCGGCCGGCGCATCCGGAAACGATGACCAGCAGTCCAAGCGGCACAATCAGAAGACGGCAGGAAACACGCATCGATCAGTCTTTCCACAGTTTGCACAGGCGGCACATCAGCGCAGCACGGGCCGGAGGGAATCTCCCGTTCGACTCATCGTCACGATGCCGCCAACCGGAAAAACCGGGATCATTCCCCGGTCGGCATTCATTCACATTTTTCGGGAAAAACGTCGGGTACCGCAGACAGGCCCGACTACACAGAGCAGGGAAGCTGTAGGCTGTGAAGCGCGATGGGATTTCCGGTTGCGCTGTTTTTTTCGGTTTTTTCTTCAGGACAGCCGGGGCAGGTGTCCGACTGTCCGGCCTGCTTCGGATTCCGTGTTTCTGCCCTGCGGGTGTGATGGAGTCGTTTTCCTGATGTCTGATGCGCCTTTTTCTGCCGGACGGTTTCCGGAAACCCGTCTGAGGCGAACGCGCCGCTATGAGTGGTCGCGTCGTCTGGTGCGGGAACACCGTCTGAGCACAGACGATCTCATTCTGCCGCTGTTCGTCATGGAAGGGACGAACGGCAGCGAACCGATTCCTTCCATGCCAGGTGTGTGTCGGCTGACGATCGACCGGCTGGTCGGCCGGGTGCGTGAAGCGGCCGATCTGGGGATTCCTGCGGTGGCCCTGTTTCCCGTGACTCCGCCCGATCGGAAAACGGAAGACGGCCGGGAAGCCGTCAATCCGGACAATCTCATGTGCCGCAGCCTGCGGGCCATTCGGGAAGCCGGCATCGACATTGGTCTCGTGGCCGATGTGGCTCTGGACCCCTACACCAGCCATGGCCAGGACGGTCTCGTGCGGGACGGGTATGTGGTCAATGATGAATCTCTGGAGATTCTGGCCGAACAGGCGGTCGTTCAGGCGTCTGCCGGCTGCACGATCATCGCTCCGTCGGACATGATGGACGGACGGGTGGGCGTGATTCGCCGGGCTCTGGATGCCGCCGGACATGATGGGGTGATGATCCTGTCCTACGCGGCCAAATATGCATCGGCCTTTTACGGGCCGTTTCGCGATGCGGTCGGATCGGCCGCGAATCTGGGACGCGGCGACAAGCGGACCTACCAGATGGATCCGGCGGCCGGAGACGAAGCCCTGCGGGAGGTGGCTCTGGATCTGGCAGAAGGGGCCGACATGGTGATGGTCAAGCCGGGGATGCCGTATCTGGATGTGGTCCGGCGGGTTCGGTCGACTTTTCAGGTTCCTGTTTTCGCGTATCAGGTCAGCGGCGAATATGCCATGCTGTGCGCAGCCGCCGAACAGGGATGGCTCGACCGCACAGCCGTGATGATGGAAAGTCTGCTGGCGTTTCGGCGAGCCGGGGCGGACGGGATTCTGACCTATTTCGCTCTGGACGCCGCCCGGCTGCTGAAAGAAACCGCCCCGTGACCGGTTCGTGCCATACCATCCGGCTGGCCGGTCCCTGGGAACTGCATCGTCCGAGTGGGCATGAACGCGGTCGTCTGCCGTGCCTGGTGCCTCCAGGATCTGCTCTGCTGCGCCGTTTTCACCGGCCGAACGGTCTGAGCGAAACGAGTGTGGTGCGTCTGAAACTGAACGTGTCCGGCGGGAATCGCATCTGTCCGATGGTCGACATCAACGGGCATTCCGTGCCGGTCGATTCCGTCGAACGTCCGAACGGGGATCTGTCTGTTCTGGTGATCGATGCCACGCCGTGTCTCGAGCCGTTCAATTTCGTTCGGGTCACGGCAGCAGGAACGGCCGAACTGACGGTTGTGTCGGCAGAAATTCAGATCGAAGAAACCGCGGGGCGCTCCGATCAGTGACGTGCGGATGAGAGTGCGGGACGTTGCGGCAGCGAACCGGGAAAGACATTTCGCGGGAAACGGGGCGGTCTGGATCGGTTGTGCGGAATGAACACCGTGTGCCGCGGATTCTGTGTGCGGATGGCGGGGGCCGCAGGTCGGAGTGTGGACTACGTTCTGTCAGGGACGCGGCAACCGGATCGGTGTTCGCGTCATGCGTGCCCTGGTTGTTTTCCGGGTGGCCCGTTCGATGTCGAACAATGTGGTTTTTTCTCGCTGGTTCACTGTCGCCGTCGGGGCCACCGTGCTGGCCGGCTGCGCCGTGCTGCTGTCGCAGCGGCAGATCGATCCGGATTTGTGGGGACACATTCAGTATGCGGAAGACTGGCTGGCGTCCGGCACGCTGCCGCGTACGGCCACGCATACCTGGGCCGATCCGGAATATCGCTGGATCAATCATGAAAACCTCAGCGAACTGATTCTGGCGCTGGCGCACCGTCTGCTGGGTGGTGCCGGACTGATGGCGGCCAAAACACTGCTGGGCATCGGTGTTCTGATGCTGATCTGGTGGAACGCGCGCCGTGATCGCGTCGAACCGTTCACGGCGTTCGTCTGCCTGGTTCCCGTGGCCATCGGGCTGGCAACGTACTGGGCGCCGCGGCCTCAACTGGCCAGCTTCGTCCTGTTTACGCTGATGATGTGCGTGCTCCGCAGCGTGGAACGGCGATCAGCTTCTGATGGACGGTTTCGCGGCACGCTGCTGTGGCTGAATATTCCGCTGATGGTCATCTGGGCGAACGCTCATGGCGGGTTCCTGGCCGGACTGGCCGTGCTGAGTCTCTGGACGGCCCTTCAGGTTGTCAGGCTGATCGGGTTCGGTGATGGTCCGGGACGCTTCCGAACAGCCGGATTCGCGGCAGCGACGGCGCTGGCGGCCGGTGCTGCCACGCTGATCAATCCTTACGGGCCGGATCTGCATCGCTGGCTGCTGGGATCACTCCGCGTGCCGCGGCCGGAGATTTCCGAATGGGTGTCTCTGATGGATGACCCGCGCGCCTGGATCCCCTGGCTGCTGCTGACCGCAGGGGCGCTGGTCGCCTTCGTTCTGACAAAACGCCGTCGCGATGGCATTCACCTGATTCTGTTTGCCGTTGTGGCGGTCGTGTCATTTCGTCACGTGCGGCATCTGGCGTTTCTGGCCATCCTTTTCGGATTCGTCGTGCCGCTGCATCTGCAGTCGGCGGCAGAACGTCTGCTGCGCGGCCGCCGGTCGCCGGCAACCGCCGATTCGATGACGCCGGAAAAAGCCTGGCCGGTGCTGCTGACGGCCGGCATGGGAGTGCTGCTGCTGTCCATGGTGTCTGTGCGCCAGTGGTGGAATTTCGGCGTGCCGCGGGACGAATATCCTGTGTCGGCCGTCCGCTTTCTGGCTGATAACCGGCTGCACGGACGACTGGTCGTCACATACGACTGGGCTCAGTACGCCATGGCCGCTCTGGCTCCTGAAACCACCGTGGGATTCGACGGGCGCTTTCGGACCTGTTACCCGCAGTTCGTGGTGGACATGCACTTCGATTTCATTCTGGGGAATGTTCCCGGACACCGCTGCCGGGCTGTCGATTCCGGTCCGTTCGATCCGGAACGGGTTCTGGAATTCGGGCATCCCGATCTGGTGCTCATCGACCGCATTCGCGATCCGTCTGCGGTGCAGGTCATGTCCGGCCGGACGGACTGGGTCTGTCTGTACCAGGACAGCATCAGTCAGGTGTGGGGACGCCGCGATCTGTATGACAATCCTGACAGTCCCTGGTGGGTGCCGGAATCGCGGCGCCGGGTGACGGAAGCCGTTCAGGCCGGCGTGGCTCCCTGGCCGGCTCTTCCGGGCCGATCCGGCCGGCTGGCTTTCGCCGAGACAGCGCGGCAGGCGCTGCTTCAGCAGACAGCTCAGCGAACTTCCGATCCGGTTGCTCGCTGATCGCCTTCGGCCGGTCGGAGGACGACCGGGAAGGATCGGATGCTGCCGCATTCTCTTTTCGCCCTGTCCTGTTTTGTCAGCCGGTGCTTTTCGAGGTGCTTTGCCGTGGCAGGCTGCATCATTCGGGCGGAACGGGCCTGTCGGATGGGGGCTTTGCCGGAGGCTGCGGAGGGGGTTCTGTCGACCGGGACGATCCCTGGCTGTCGGACGAACCGTTCGGCAGGTCCGGGGATGGAGTGGCCGGCGCGGCGACAGCTTCGGGCGCATCTTTCAGGTGGAATTCCTCGATGAGTTCCCGGCGGCGGCGGGCCACCGCCCGATCGAATTCCGACAGCACATCCATGGCCCGATCGCGGGACGTGACCAGTCCGATAATCAGGTACTGTGTGATGGCCAGCAGGTAGCAGACCCAGCCGACGATCCATCGTTCCCATTCCCGCTGAAATTCCTGCTGCATCTGCTGCATCTCCGGAGCACTTCCGGCCATGAGTTCTGTGGCCATGACGGTGGTTGCGGGGGTCATGGAGGCGATGGGGGCGGTCACGGACCAGGTGATGGTGTCGGCATGCCGGACCAGCCCGTCCCGGGCATCGATGAGAGCCGGAAGCTGGGCGCCCACGATGGCCGTCATCATGGCCAGCACCGGAGACGACCGGTTGATGTGCTGGCAGATGAATCCTTTGATGAAAGCCCGCTTCTGTTTCCAGAACTCCGACAGGAACCGTTTCCCGGGACGGATTTTCGGTGGTCCCGGGTGGATCACGGCGAACAGTTCCTGATCGGGCATGGCTTCGATGACGCTGATGGCCAGCATGAGACGCAGGCCCATCGTCAGCCAGTCCATGCGGTCCAGCCAGTTGACGTGTTCCATCCAGCCGAACAGCAGGTGTTCCATATTGGCAGAAGCGGCCAGCAGCAGCAGAGCGCCCCGAAACCATTCTTCCAGATCCTTTTCCAGTTCGTCGTCCAGGTCGTGCAGGCGGAATACGCGGCGCATCACGAAACGGAACACGGGAATCGCGATGATGCCCACGGCCACGCGCGTGATCGGGCGCAGGACCGACCGGAACAGCGGCAGATTCATCAGGGCTCGAAAAATGCCACCCACCTGTGTTTCCCTGTCTGCATTCGCCGACAGCCGGATGAATCGGTGCGGCGTGCGGTGCGTTCGTCCTGGGATTTCCGGAAGGAAACTGTATGCTTTGCAGCCTCTGTGCAAAACCGGCCGCAGTTCTTCCGGGATCACAATGAATGTCTGAGTTTGCCGGAAGAACGGATTTCGACCTGCATTTTCGCGTCTTCGGAATTCCCGTTCGCGTCCATCCGGGATTCTGGGTGATCGCCGCGATTCTGTGCTGGCGATCCACGGCGGGCGATCCCGGTCTGGTCGTCACCGGCATCGCCTGCATTTTTCTGTCGGTGCTGGTTCACGAACTGGGCCATGCTCTGGCCTTTCGTGCATTCGGCTGCCGCAGCAGCATCGTTCTGTATTTTCTGGGTGGTTATACACAGGGAGGCCGGCTGTCGACGTGGAAAACTGTGGCGGTCTGCGCCGCGGGACCGGCTGCCGGTTTCGCGCTGGCGGGGATTGTCTGGGCGGTGTGTCCCGATGAACCGGGCCATGCGCTTCCGCTGCTGTATGCTGCCTGGTTTCTGGTGATCATCAATGTGGTCTGGGGGGTGCTGAATCTGGTTCCCTGTGTGCCCCTGGACGGCGGAAACATCGTGGCAGCCCTGGTCATTCGTTACTGGCCGCATCGGGCGGCGACCACGATTCTGAAGATCTCCATCGGATCTGCCGGGCTGGCCGTTCTGTGGGGATACAGCCAGGGGGCCACTTTCGTGATGCTGATGTTCGCCGTGCTGGGCGTGCAGCACTTCATGACGCTTCGCGCGCAGGCGGGAATCCGATGACGCAGCAGGCGACGGCAGCCGTCTTCCGCCGGCCCGGCCGGCCTCTGGAACTGTGCCGGGTTCCCTTTCCTGTGCTGGAACGCGGAGAAGCCCTTGTGGAAATCGACTGCTGCACCGTCTGCGGCAGCGATCACCACACTCTGTCCGGCACCCGCGCTGCTCCGCTGCCTCTGATTCCCGGGCACGAAATCGTCGGCCGGCTTGTGGAATGCTGTGGGGACGTGCGCGATCTGAACGGCGAGCGGCTGCGGGCGGGAGATCGCGTGTGCTGGGCTCTGGCGGTTTCCTGCGGACACTGTTTCTTCTGCCGGCAGGATCTGCCGCAGAAATGCGAATCGCTGTTCAAGTACGGGCATGAACGCGTGACCCGCAGCCGACCGCTGAGTGGCGGGCTGGCGACACACTGCCACCTGCTGGCCGGCACGGCGATGGTTCGGATCCCGGAGGAACTTCCGGATCGTGTGGCGGCTCCGGCCGGCTGCGCGACGGCCACGGCGGTGGCCGCACTTCGCGATGCCGGCGACTGCCGCGGCAAAACCGTCCTCATTCACGGAGCCGGAATGCTGGGCCTGACCGCAGCCGCTCTGGCACAGGTTCAGGGGGCGTCGGCCGTCGTGGTGACGGATGTGGATGCCGAGCGAAACCGGCAGGCCCGGAATTTCGGTGCCACGCACACGGATGAAGCAGCGATTCCGGATCTCACGGACGGTCGTGGAGCCGATGTGGTGATCGACATGTCCGGATCGCCGGACGCGGTGGAAACTTCCGTGGGGCAGCTTCGCATCGGCGGGGTGCTGATTCTGGTCGGATCAGTTTTTCCCGCCCGTCCGCTTTCGCTGCGGGCCGATGTGCTCGTGCGAAAAATGATTTCCATTCGGGGCGTCCACAACTACCGCCCCCGGGATCTTCAGGAGGCCGTCGAGTTTCTCACCGCGCACCATCGGCCGTTTCCGTTCGAGATGCTCACGGGGCCCGAGGTATCTCTGGAGAAGCTGAATGATGCTTTGGATCCGTCGAACCGGCGGCGGCCGGTGCGTCTGGCTGTCCGCCCGCAGGGATGCCTCGGGTGAGACGCAGCAGGTTTGTCAGGGCACCGGCTGCGGGCTGCGGTCCGGATGGAACCGGCCATGTTTCAGAAAACAGGCCACCGCTTCGATGCAGCGGGAATCAGCCATCAGGAACGAATGAATCACGGGGACCAGCAGGAAATCCCGGGCACCACTCAGGCGGGCACTGTGGACCGTGACCGTGCTGTCGTTGTCGCCGGGCAGCAGCGGATTGAAGCCGCGTACCTGTCCGCGGCCACCGGCGATGATGCCGAATTCGAAATCCGGAATCGGAAGTGAGGCGATGAATCCTTCCGGATCCGATACCAGCTGCTGACCGGCCGGTCCGTACAGAACGCGAAACAGACGATGTCTGTGCAGGCGGTCGGCGATCTGGGCACCGTGGTTGGGGACGCCCATCAGAACCGCCCGGCGAATCCGACCGTCTTCGTGATCCCGCAGCCAGCAGCGCAGAACCAGTCCTCCCATGCTGTGAACCACCAGATCGATGGAATCGATTCCCTCCAGACCGGAAATCACCTCATTCAGACAGTCGGCCGCTTCGGGAATCGACAGCCGCGTGCTGCTGTAATCAAAGGGAACAACCGTGACGTTCTCCTGTTCCAGACGTCGGACCATGCGGTGAAAGGACCGGGATGATCGGATGAGACCGTGCATCAGGACGATGGCCCGCCCCGACATGGGGGGCAGTTTCTGCTCCTGCCGGATGGTGTTCAGCACCGCTCTGCAGTGTTCCCGTGTCCCGTGGGCCCACCGTTTCTGCTGAGGGTCCAGCAGGCGGCAGGATCCGGTCCATGCGTTCTTCTGGATGCGCCAGCCGCGAAAGAATGTCAGGTCTGTCCAGAACTGCCGACCGCCGAGCGTGCGTCTCATGAGGGAACGGCCGGTCGGGAACAGGGCCGGTGTCGAGGTTTTCTTTTCGCCGGAACATCCGGACGCTTCTGCAGAACGACTCACCGTTTCACTGGCTCCAGAGCGAATTCGGCCGTCTTCGGCCTGTTCCTGACGCAGGCCGGCGAGCAGCAGCACCGGCAGCAGGGAAGGGCGAAGAAAGAAATGGTGTGATCCTGTTCATCCGAAGGATTCCCGTCACGGACGCGGTGTGTGTCGTGAGCAGACTGCGGGGGATTCGAACAGGTCACAGATTTATTCGGGGACGAGTCGGGAAATGCTGTCTCCGGCAAGGACATGACAATGGTAGCCATCCACGTCGATCACGATGCGGTTGTCGCTGAAAACGGTGAAGCGGAACTGTGACGTCTTGTCACCTGCCAGGCAACATTCGTAATTCATGCGGCAGACGGTGTCCGCCGGCGGAACAGGCCCGCGACGAAACCGGGTGATGGAAACGGGAAGCTGCAGAGCGTCGCTCAGGCGGTGCTGTGTGAAGAAATTGCAGGCCACGAAAGCGGCATCGATCAGTGAAACGGTCCGGTGAAAGGCGGCAGGAATCCGGGACGGATCGTCGACTTCCCGGTATCCGGCCAGAATTTCGGCGCATCCCGTGTTTTCATCGGAGAGTGTCAGGCGTCGCAGACACTGCATCGAGCGGCCCAGTTCCACCGTGCGACCGGTGAGGTATTCGATCGTGTGCCAGCCGGAAGCGGTCGTGTGGTCCGGCCGCGCAGGTTCTGTCGGAGGGTTTGGAGGGTTTTCGGTGCAGACCACCGCCGATGCGCACAGCCGGGAGGGATCCAGAACATGACCGGACCGGTTCCGGTACACATGCCGCAGTTCGGCGATCCACCGCTGATCGTCTCTGCGAACCCGTACGGTGGCCTGTTCCGGATTCTGTCGAAAGCAGCGCAGGCCGCTGAGAAACCGGATGTTCTGCAGTTCTGTCGCCATGCGGCCGCTGGCCTGAGCGACCGCATGGCAGAACAGTTCGATCACGGCCGCTCCGGGCAGCAGAGGCTGCCTTCTGAACAGGTGATCTTTCAGGAACGCGTCCCGTGTTCCGTCCAGAGTGAGATCGATTTCGAATGTTCCGTCTTCGTTTTCACGCGCCGGCGACAGCAGGGAACAGGAAGGGGCCGAAGGCGAACTGTCCGGTGGTTCGGCGGGCACATCGTACCGATAAAAGCCGCAGCCGCTTTTGATTCCCAGACGCCCGGCGTCGACGCAGCTTTTCAGATACATCAGCGGCAGACTGTTCGTCTGATCCTGATCGACTGGAGAATCGGTATTCACCTGGCCTCCGATCTGCAAAGCCGTGTCCAGGCCGATGGCATCCAGCAGTTCGAACGGCCCCTGCCTGGATCCGGTGAATGTTTTCCAGGCCGCGTCCACTTCGGCCGGTTCTGCCAGCCCCTTTGCCGCGACAGACAGGGCCGCGTCGAGCCATGGGATGAGCATCGCATTGATTACTGCCCCCGCCGATTCCTTTCGGCAGACGATCACGTCGTGCCCGATGTCTGCCAGGAATGTTTTCAGCCGCTGCATCGTTTCGGGCGCTGTGCGGGCATGTGCCATGAGTTCGCCCAGGGGCACTCCTGGGAAAAAATGCATGGCGGCGAATCGTTCCGGATGCGGCACGACGCGCGCCATGGCCGATGGCACAAACGTCGACGTGTTCGTGGTGAAAACGGTGTGCTGCGGACACAGCCGGCCGAATTCATGGAGAACCCGGCGTTTCAGAGCAATGTCTTCCGGAACGCATTCGATCAGCAGGTCCACATCCCGGGCGGCTGCGGGCGCATCGGTCGTGATGACGGCCTGCCGGAGAACCCGCCTGCGGCGCTGCTGTTCGGCCGCATCATCTGTCTGCAGGGCGATCTGTTCGATCACTCGCGGGTGGAGGCCACCGCGTGGGTGCACATCATGGATTCGGGTGTCTTTGCCGCTGATGAGGCAGTGAGCGGCAATCTGCTGCCCCATGGTCCCGGCGCCCAGCACGAGGACGGTATCCAGTCGATTCGTCATCAGCGGCGATTCACGTACTGTGAAGTTGATCTGCAGAAGGTTTACAGACCGCAAAGCGCAACGGCACCGCATTTGACTCATGCCGATACACAATCGCAATACCCTTCAGACTGTTTTTCGCTGCGAGATGGCTTTGACGCGATTCACACAGTTTCTGTCCGTGGCGCCCCGAACAGACAGTGTTTTCGTGTGGGAGACGGGAAAGTGACCGCCGCCGTTACGGGCCATGATTGAAGGATGCACAGGGATACGGATCCCGTTTCTGTGACGCTCTGGCCCTGTCCGATGGCAACAGCCGAAAAGCCGTTTCAGAACGTGGAATTTCCGTACGGCTGCCATCTGGAACGCATCGGAGATAACGGAGGCGGAGGGTTGCGGCAACGGAACAGGAGGATCGGGCCGGCAGTCGGAAAATCGGAGCCGGCGGTCGCCCGTCATGGCAGCTACGGGCCGAAGCCGGTATACCACCGTTCCGTCCGGCCGGTCAGGTGCATGCCGGACGATCCGCAGATGACCGGACCCTGTTTCCTGCTGACGGAGGACTGTGATGTCGTGGGACCACCTGCTTGTCCCTGTGGACTGGAATGACACCGGGCACCGGGCCGTGGATGCTGCCCTGGAACTGGCTCGACAGAATCAGGCCCGCACAACACTCATGTACGTCATCGAAGCCATCGACGACGGCGGTGACGGGGAAAACGATCTCGAGTCGTTTTATGCGAAGGTGGAAGCGGATGTGCGGGACCGGCTGGCCCCGGTGCTGCAGCGATTTCGAGATGTGGGGCTGACGGCGGAGCCCGAGATCATTGTGGGGCAGAAGGCCCGTGCGATCGTGCAGTACACGGCCACGGCTTCCGTCGATCTGGTCGTGATGGCGTCTGAACGTGTGGATCTGGAGCAGCCCGTGGCGGGGCTGGGCCGGCCCGATCGTCAGGTTTCCCTGTTGTGTCAGTGTCCCGTGATGCTGATCAGGTAGACATCTTTCCGTCCCAGAAGGTTTTCCGATTTCTCATGGCGAATCATCCGGATTACTACGAAATTCTCGGTGTGCCCAGGACGGCCGGTGCGGATGAAATCCGCAGGGCCTACAAGAAACTGGCCCGCAAATACCACCCTGATGCCAATGCCGACGACGATTCGGCTCTGGAAAAGTTCAAACAGATTCAGGCTGCCTGGGCCGTTCTGGGTGATGAAAAGAAACGATCGAATTACGACAAATACGGCACGCCCGACGAACCGGCGTTTCAGGGAGGGCCGTCCGGGGGGACGCGATGGACGTATTCCACAGACGGTGCCGACATGCCGTTTGATCTGGAGGACATTCTCGGTGGATTCGGAGGCGGCCGGTTTCGGACGGGAGGCGGTTCCGGACGGGCGGACTGGCCGATTCCCGGACAGGACATCCGCCTGGAAACACGCATCCCGTTTCAGCTCGCCGTGGAAGGCGGGTCCTGGGACATTCACGTGCCCCGGGAAGACGGGTCTTCCGAGACGCTGTCCGTCACGATCCCTCCGGGAATCGATACAGGCAGCGTGATTCGGCTGGCCGGTCAGGGACGGCCGGGGATCAACGGTGGAAAACCGGGGGATCTGTTGGTCGCTCTGACAGTGACGCCCCATCCCTGGTTTCGCCGGGAAGGAGCCAACATACTGCTGGAGATTCCGATCACGCTGAGCGAAGCGGCTCTGGGCACCAAAGTCGACATTCCCACCGTTCTGGACGGCACGGTCACTCTGACGATTCCTCCGGGAACAGCCAGCGGCAGTCGTCTGCGGCTTCGCGGCAAAGGCATTCGCGACCGCCGGACGGGCCGCCGCGGCGACATGCTGGCATCCATCCGAATCGTCCCCCCGAAACAGCTCAGTCCCGCCATGCGCGAACTGCTGGAAAAGCTGAAGACACTGGAAACCGAAGACTGCCGCGCCGGACTCTGGACGTGAACGGACCAGGGCGTTTCAGGACAGGATGTTTCGGAACAGGGGCCGGGACGGACAACCCGCGCTCAATTCGTTACTCCGGCTCGTTCTTGGAGGAGCTCCCGGGCATTTCGGCCAGAGCAGCTTCCGCATTGTCGCGGACCAGAGATCCGATCTGTGCGGCAGAAACCCCGGCCAGCTCGTCCTGATCGCCCACCAGATCCTGCCGGATACGGATCGTCAGTTCGGCCAGAGCGCGGTGGATCTGTTCGCTGTCGCCAGGAGCGATGCTGCTGTCGGAAGCAGCCCGGAAAAAGACCGTCAGAAAATTTTCGAATTCCGCGAGAATGGCGGGGCTGGCAACCAGAGTCAGGCGGTGGCTGAGAAACTGCAGGCCGACCGCATCTTCGCGGGTCGCTGTTCCGCTGAGCAGCACGGATTCGATGTGCGTGAGCAGGTCGGTGTACACGCTGGATTTCAGAGTCAGAAATCGCAGCCGCTGCTCCTTCTGGATTTCCACTTCCGTCTGTTTGTTCAGCAGCATGGACGTGATGAGAATCGTGGCCACGGTCCCCAGGACGATGAGAATGATTTCCTGAGTGAACGGGAAGTGGTCGGAAACTCCGTAGGCGAACCGCAGAAATGCGTAGCCGCCGATGACATTGACGGCCAGCAGGATCAGGGAGATGAGATTCTGTCGGGATGCGGTCATGGGGGGCCTGCGGGCGGCACGCCGGCACGCACCGCGGCGGCGCACCGGCAGAACGCGGTTTACACATCGAGATCCTGAACGTCCAGTGCGTGTTTTTCGATGAATTCGCGGCGCGGTTCGACCTGATCGCCCATGAGCACACGAAACATCTCATCGGCGGCCGCGGCATCATCCATGGTGACCTGCAGCAGGGTCCGCTTTTCCGGATCCATGCTGGTCTCCCACAGTTCTTCGGAATTCATTTCGCCCAGCCCCTTGAACCGTGTCAGGGTCAGCCCCTTTTCTCCCAGACGCCGCAGTGTCGGCAGCAGTTCCCGCAGGCTCGTCAGGTCGACGGACTGGTCGTCACGGTCGATGCGAAACGCATAAATCTGTTCTGCATTGCGCATTCCGGCGGGCACGAAATCCTGAACGCCGAACCCATAATCTTTCAGTGCCGCCAGACATTCGTTGATCGCCTTCACCTCGTGCAGATCGATCACCTGGAAGGTGGGGCCGCTTTCTGCGGCATGTTCCGATTCGCCGGACGGCTCGGCCGATGCACTGTCCGCATCTGCTTCCAGTTCCCGCACGAAGGCATCCGAGGCATCCCGGTCGAAGAACCATCGATCGATATCCCCGTGCAGGACCCGGAATCGCGGCAGCCGGTGGTCTTCGGTGAGTCCCAGGTTCTTCAGATACCCGATGCTGACACCCCGCCGTTCCAGAAGTTCCAGAGGGTGTTCCAGTTCGCGGATGATGTCCACCAGGTTCCGAAGATTGTCGTTTTCGAAGACGGACCCGTCCGATCGCACCACCAGGGAGGCTCCGTCCATTCCCAGTTCGATCAGTTCGCTCATCATCTGTTCGTGTGTCTGCACATAGCGCACCTTCTTTTTCTGCACGACGCGGTACAGGGGCGGCTGAGCGATGTATACGTATCCGCCTTCGATCAGTTCGCGCATGTGCCGGAACAGGAAGGTCAGCAGCAGCGTGCGGATGTGGCTGCCGTCCACGTCCGCATCGGTCATCACGATGATTTTGCCGTAGCGCCGTTTGCTGATATCGATCGTTTCGCCGCCGGGGGCCGGCGACAGGCCGATGGCCCGAAACAGATTGGAAATTTCTGCACTGTCCAGAACTTTGACAAGCTGGGCTTTTTCGACATTCAGAATTTTGCCCCGCAGCGGCAGAATGGCCTGAATGCTGGAATCCCGTCCGGTGTCGGCCGATCCGCCCGCCGAATCGCCTTCCACCAGGTACACTTCTGTCGATTCCAGGTCCCGGCTGCGGCAGTCCCGCAGTTTTTCCGGCAGCCCGCCGGTCGTCAGAGCCCCCTTGCGGCGAACCATTTCCCGTGATTTGCGGGCCGCTTCACGGGCTTCCGCCGCGTTGATCGCCTTGCCGATCAGTTTTTTGGCACTGGACGGGTTTTCTTCCAGATAACGCAGCAGCCCTTCACCGACGATCGACTGAACAATGCCTTCCACTTCCGGATTGGTCAGTTTCACCTTGGTCTGCGATTCGAACTGCGGGTCCGGCACCCGAACGGAAATCACGGCTGTCAGGCCTTCGCGGAAATCTTCTCCGGACGGCGTGATGTCTTTGAACAGACTGTTTTTGCGGGCATAGGTGTTCAGAGACCGGGTGAGCGCGGCGCGGAATCCACTGAGATGCGTGCCGCCATCCACGTTGAAGATGTTGTTGGCGAACGGCCGGATGTTTTCCGTGTAACCGTCGTTGTGCTGAAGAGCCACGTCGACCTGGACGCCGTCGGTTTCTCCGGAAATCCGGATGACGTCCGGAATAATGGGCGTCTGCGTGCGGTTCAGATGCCGGACGAATTCCACGAGTCCTTCTTCGTAGTGAAATGTTTCAGTCTGGCCGGTGCGGTCGTCCTGAAGGGTGATGCGGATGCCGGGGGTGAGGAATGCGAGTTCCTGAAGACGCCGTGTCAGCATGTCGAACGAAAACTGTGTTTCCGGAAAAATTTCCGGATCCGGCTGAAAGGACAGTTTCGTGCCGGTCCGATCCGAATGCCCCAGCTGACGCAGGTCGGATGTCCGCACTCCCTTTTCGAAGTCCATCACCCACACATAACCGTCCCGCTGAACCTCAGCGGTCAGCCAGCTGCTGACCGCATTGACGGCCGTGATTCCCACGCCGTGCAGGCCGCCCGTGCCGGTCTTGTAGCCGCTGTCGCGGTCGAATTTTCCGCCGGCATGGATTTCTGTGAGGACGACTTCCAGGGCCGACCGTCCGTCGCCGGGAACCGTGCTGACCGGGATGCCGCGGCCGTCATCAGAAATGGAAATGCTCTCATCCACATTGATCTGCACCAGAATCTCCGATGCGTGGCCATTGACGGCTTCGTCAATGCTGTTGTCCACGACTTCGTACACCAGATGGTGCAGGCCGTGGGCATCGGTCCCGCCGATATACATGGCCGGGCGTTTGCGAATTCCTTCCACGCCTTTGAGATGCTGGATGTCGTCGCCTGTGTACTGGCTGGATGCTTCCGATTCTGACACGCTGGTTCCTGCAGAAAAGAGACGGACGAAAAAGGAACGGGAGAAGACCAGACCGCCGGAGACAGGCTTCCGGCAGTCCGGTTCAGCGGACGCGAATGAATTTCAAAGATCGAACCTGGAACTCCGCATACCGCGTCTGAATTTCCTCCAGCAGCTCATGGCGACGAAAACCGTTGAGTTCTTCCAGAACAGGGCCGTTCCGCACGCCGATTTCTAGGACACCATCCCGCAGCCGGCGGACGAACGATCGTTCGCGGATCCGGGGTTCGGTCAGATCGGCCCACATTCGATTGAGTGCCTGCTGAGCCGATTTTTCCGCAATGCCTCGACGCCGAATCACCTGGTCCAGCAGAAAACCGAGCGATGTCGGGCCATCGGAGGGGGGTCTGTCCAACGGAATGCCTCCTGAATTGTCGGGACCGCTGTTTCCGGAATTCCGGACATCCCGGTCCGGTCGGGACCGCTTCCTGTTTCCGGCTCACCCGCTTCGAATCACTCCTCATGACATTGGTGCCTGCGGTCTGCTGCACGCGGATCAGTCGACATGTGCATTGAACGGTTTCTGGAGCGTCTGAGGGCGGCCGGTTCGCTGATGCCTGCAGCGTCAGCGGTCCTGAGCCAGCGGCATGATCACATAGGTGTAGGAATCTTCGACCTGAAACACGGCGGCTGTTTCCGCATTGGTCAGCTGCAGCTCCACCAGAGACTCCGCCGGCAGAACCTTCAGAAAATCCGACACGTATCGCGGATCGAACGTGATGCGGATTTCCGGTCCGTCGAAATCGACGGGAAGTTCAATATGAGATTCTCCCACGTTCTGAGCCCGGCTGTTGAGCTTCAGGATGTTGTTTTCGAAGTGGAAATCGACGCCCCGGCTGTCTTCATCGGTGACGATCTGAGCCTGACGCACGGCCGAATGGAACGGGCCGACGGAAAGAGGAACCGTGACGGACGGATTCCGGGGAATCACGTCGCGGTAACGCGGGAAGCGGCCTTCCACCAGACGGCTGGAAATGGTGCAGCGGCCGCTGCGCATGAGCACATCGCTGTCCCGGACCGCCACCTCGACGTTTTCGACCGAGTCATCGGTCGACCGTTCCAGAAGCGACATGGCGCGCGTGGGAACCACCGTGGTCCGTTCCGGAACGACCGGCTGTCCATGAGGTTCACAGACAGCCGATGCCACGGCCAGTCGTCGGCTGTCCGTGGCCGCCAGAGTCACACTGCCGTCTTCGAATTCCAGCAGAATGCCTCCCAGAGCATAGTGTGTGCTTTCCGCGTCCGTGGCGAACGACGTGCGGCGAATCATCTGTCGGAAAACGGCCGCCGGAATGCGGTAGTAGTCCGATTCCTCGAATTCCGGAACCGGCGGGTAGTCTGCGGCATCTTCAGAAGACAGGCGAAACTGAGACGACGCGGTTTTCAGGACCAGAGTTCGTTCATCCACTTCGATGTCGAACGTTTCGTCGCTCAGTTCTCTCAGAATGGAGGAAATCTTCTGAGTGGGCAGCAGGACCTCACCGGTCGAACTGGTCGTGACGCCTTCGACGCCGCAGCGAACTGCCACATCGAGATCCGTACCGATCAGCTCCACGCTGCCGCCGCTGACCTGCATGCAGACATTCCGCAGCACGTCTTTGGGAGTACGCAGAGGAACAGCCGCCGCCGCCGACTGGAAAGCCTGAGTGAACAGATTGCGGTCACAGGTCAGTTGCATGTTTGTTTCAGATGGCTGAAATTCGGGTCGCTGACGAGAGACACCGGATGCGGGATCCGGTGAGCGGAAATCATAGCAGTTCCGGAAGAATCCTGTCCCGGCCCCGCCGGCCGATTGATCGCAATTGCAGCAAATCGGAAGATCTCCGGCCCGCTGTGCCGGATGCGGCCTTCCGCCGTTCAGTCCGCCTGGCCGTCCGGAAAATGCGGGACCTACGGCGGGTCGTGTCCGCCGGGATTCCACGGATGACAGCGGCCGATTCGCCGCAGTCCCTTCCAGCTTCCTGTCAGAACTCCGTACTTTCTGACGGCCAGAATGAAGTACTGGCTGCAGGAAGGGTGGAAACGGCACGTTCGTCCCAGCAAAGGGCTCAGTGTCCACTGGTAGCAGCGCACCAGAAAGATCACCACCGATGCGGGAACATGACGCAGGAAGTCAGATCCGGCCATCACTGTGTTCCGGGGGCTGGGTCGGAACGGTCGCGGGGAACAGGAAGTGTCCGGTCCAGATGGTTCAGAACGAGTTTCAGATGGGCAGGAAGCCAGTCGAGCGTCGTGGCCACACCGTGGCCGAATACGCTGACTTCCACCGGACGTCCCCTCATCATACGCCCGCAGGGGCGATAATCCACCAGCAGATTGCGTCCGTCGGAGTGGCAGCGGGTGCCGGTCTTCCAGCGCCCGCAAAGGTGACGGAGCGGCTCGGCAGGGATCCGCCGCGTATCGGCAGACGGTGGCGGCGGTTCCAGCCCCCGCTGGAGAAAAGCCGACAGCCGGCGGTGACGCTTCATGGCACCGGGAATCGGCGGGACGAAATCGGTTCCCGAAATCGCGAAAGCCTGCACCCAGTCTCCCCACGTCGCATCGATCATGTCGCGGAAGGAATGAGGCGGGAACAGCGGCTGTGTCGTGAACTGTTCCTTCGACGGCGGATGTCGGTCGAACAGAACGTGGATGAGCCCCGCCAGACCGTCTGTGTCCCAGCCGTAGCGAACAGGCGTTCCGAACGTGACGGCAACCAGCCGTCCGGCCAGTGGGTGTGGAGATGGACTGTTTCGCAGCAGAACCGCTGCCTCACGCCACAATTCGGACGGCCATGGGGCCGGGGCGTCGGGTGGTCCGGACCGGCAGACGGCGAAAAATTCTTCCGTCGAATCGCGGTCGTTCGCCAGAAGATTGCTCAGCAGCGCCAGGCCGTTGCCCGCATGGGAGTGTCCCCACACCATGACCCGTTCTTCCGGAGACAGATTCAGGCCGTTCAGATGAACCAGAAGACGCACAGCCAGGTCGGCCCGCGCGAAGTGATGATTCTGACCGGACCAGGGCGGATGGAGCAGTTCGACGTCCGTCCGGCGGCCGACAAGCTCCCGAAACTGTTCGGCGAATTCCGGAACATAATTCCCCACATCGCCGGTGATGCCGCGAAACACCTCATGCGTTTTTTCGGCGAGCCGATCGGCCAGATGCCGGACGGGACGAGCCGCGACAGGAAGCCGTTCCGCCGCCGCTTTCAGTGTGTCCACCGCGTGGAAGGGGTCGCTTCCGGTAAAGGTTCCCGGCACCAGAATCACACGGCGGATGCCGTGGTCGGCGTGCAGCCGCCGGAAATCCGCAGGACCGGGATCCGCCTGAAGAACCTGTCGGACGGGAACCGATGCCGGACAGGTGGGGTAGGACTGATGACGAAACCGATTGCGGGCAGGCATGGAATTCCCGTCGGACGCAGCGGACGAATCGGGCGGCCGCCGGTCCGTCGGCAGACCAGCGGCCGGAGAAGACGATTTCGGACGCTTCGGGGGAGGACCGGCCGAAGAATCCTTCTCCCTCCGTGCATTCTGCGATAACCTGACCGGGGCGAAAAGGTTTCCGCTGACCTCGGCAAAGCGTGTCCGAAGAACAATGGCGTGTGGACGGGATCCGGATTCATGAATGAAATGCCGACTGACCGAAGAAGGTTTCTCGCATCCGGAGCGATGAATCTGAGTGGGCTGACGCTGGCCGGAATCCTGAATTCCCAGGCCGCTCAGGGGGAAGTCCGGAAACCCGAACTGCAGGAACGCCACTTCGATACCCGCCCCGTTCCGCCGCACCGAACGGCCACCGCCACGGCCATGATTTCCCTGTGGATGCAGGGAGGCCCCAGTCATCACGATCTGTTCGACCCGAAACCCCTGCTGAAACGGTGGGACGGCAGAGCATTTCCCGGGGAAATCAAATACGACAATGCGGCTCAGGCCAGTTCCCGGGTCTTCGCGTCTCCCTGGAGATTCCGGCCGCACGGGCAGTGCGGCATGGAACTGTCGGAACTGCTTCCGCACATCGGTTCCATCGCCGATGACATCTGCCTGATTCGTTCCATGCGAACCGGTGTCAACAATCACGGTCAGTCGGCCCGGGCCCTGCAGACCGGCCGGATTCAGCCCGGCCGGCCGTCCCTGGGAAGCTGGCTCACTTATGGTCTGGGAACGGAAACGGATCGTCTGCCGCCCTTCATGGCTCTGGTCGCGCCCGGGAAAATTCCGGTCGGAGGGGTTGCCAACTGGTCGAACGGCTGGCTCCCGGCCGTCTACCAGGGCACCGTTCTGCGGCCCCAGGAACCCCGCATCCTGGATCTGACGCCGCCGCCGCACGTCACCGAACAGATCCAGCAGCGGGCTCTGGATTTTCTGACCCGGCTGAATGCCCGTCATCTTCGCCGTCATGCCGGCCAGACGGATCTGCAGGCCCGCATGGCCAGCTATGAACTGGCGGCCAACATGCAGACGGCGGCCACCGAAGCGCTCGATCTGAGTCAGGAAACCCAGGCGACTCAGCGCCTGTACGGGATGGACCGGAAGGAAACCCGTGATTACGGCAGCCGCTGTCTGATCGCCCGGCGGCTGATCGAACGGGGCGTCCGTTTCGTGCAGATTTACACTCCGTATCAGCAGTGGGACCACCACGGCAGCATCATCACCGCTCTGCCGGCCGCCTGCCGCCGGGTCGATCAGCCATCCGCCGCTCTCGTGACGGACCTGAAACAGCGCGGCCTTCTGGAATCGACCGTCGTGCACTGGGGTGGAGAAATGGGGCGGCTGCCGGTTGTTCAGAATGAAGCCGGGCGGGCCAAATACGGCCGCGATCACAATACCTACGGATTCAGCATGTGGGTGGCCGGCGGCGGGTTTCGAGCCGGACATGTGCACGGTCAGACCGACGAATGGGGCCATCATGCCGTGGAAGATGTCGTCAACCACTACGATTATCATGCCACCCTGCTGCACCTGTTCGGTCTGGACCATGAACGGCTCATTTACCGACGCGGCCGCCGCGATCAGACGCTCACCGACGGTCAGCCGGGACAGGTTGTTTCGGGGCTGCTGGCCTGACGCGGCCGTGCTCAGTCGCGCCGATCCGTATTCGGAAACGGGACGCCAGCGGGCAGGATGCCTGAACCGGGCAGGGAGGACATCCCCGTGCCGGTGCCGGCTTTCTGCGATCTGTTCTTTTTTGAATTGCTTCAGGAAACCGGAACCGCATCATGCCGCCGATTCGCGTGGCCAGCATTCTGAAAAATGCCTGCCCGGATGAATGCTTCACCGTCAAAGGCTGGGTTCGAACCCGGAGAGATTCCCGTCGCGGCTTTTCCTTCATCGAACTCAACGACGGAAGCTGCCTGAAGAATCTGCAGATCATTGTCGACGCGGATGTGCCCGGTTACGCGGATGTCATCCGAAGAGTGACCACCGGAGCCAGTCTGGAAGTGGAGGGCGTGATCCGCGAATCGCCGGGACGCGGCCAGCGCATTGAACTGCAGGCGACGGCGCTGTCTGTGATCGGTGATGCCGATCCGGCTGAGTATCCTCTGCAGAAAAAAGGCCACCGCTTCGAATTCCTCCGGGAAATCGCTCATCTGAGACCGCGGACGAATTCCATCGGAGCGGTCAGTCGTGTGCGGAATGCCATCAGTGCGTCGATTCACCGCTTTTTTCAGTCTCGCGGATTCCTGTACATCCATACCCCCATCATCACGGCCAGCGACTGCGAAGGAGCCGGCGAACAGTTTCAGGTGACCACGCTGGATCTTCCCAGGCTGGCTCAGCAGACCACACAGATCGACTGGTCGCGCGACTTCTTCGGCCGGCCGGCCTGGCTGACTGTCAGCGGTCAGCTGGAAGCGGAGGTCTATGCGACGTCCGTCGGAGACTGTTACACCTTCGGCCCGACCTTTCGGGCCGAAAACAGCAACACGGCCCGGCATCTGGCCGAATTCTGGATGGTCGAACCGGAAATGCCGTTCTATGAACTGCAGGACAACATCGACCTGGCCGAATCCTTCATCCGCACGATCGTTTCGGACGCTCTCGAACAGTGCCCGGATGATCTGGATTTCTTTCAGCAGCGCATCGATTCCTCCCTGCTGGACACGCTGGAGCAGATTCGCAGCAGCGATTTTGTGCGGCTGACCTACACCGAAGCAGTGGACCTGCTGCAGAATTCCGGACAGGAATTCGAATATCCGGTTTCCTGGGGGCGGGACCTGCAAAGCGAACACGAACGGTTTCTGACGGAAACTCACTTCCGGCAGCCGGTGGTGCTGTACGACTATCCCCGGTCGATCAAGCCGTTTTATATGCGCTGCAATGACGATGGCCGTACCGTCCGGGCCATGGACGTGCTCGTTCCGCGGATCGGAGAAATCATCGGCGGCAGTCAGCGGGAAGAACGTCTCGATGTCCTCGTGTCCCGCATCGAAGAATGCGGCATGAATCCCGAGGACTACTGGTGGTACATCGATCTGCGTCGCTTCGGCACGGTTCCTCACAGCGGCTTCGGACTGGGACTGGAACGGATGGTCCAGCTTGTGACCGGAATGGCCAATATCCGGGAGGTGATTCCGTTCCCCCGCACGCCGGGACATGCCGAATTCTGACGGCCGCATCAGACGGCTGCGGCAGATTCCATCTGCCGCAGCCTGGCATCGCAGCGGGCACACATTCGCCGATGACGGTCCACCTGATCGCGGCGGGTCTGCGACAGCCGCTTCGCCACGTAGGCGTCCGCGAGGTGATCCACCTGGGCGCAGGTCAGTTCCACAGGCTGTGGCTGTCCCGCCAGCCAGACGATGCCCGCTGCCGCAGCGGCTCCGGCGACGCCGACAGCCAGCAGGCCGCGACGGGTGCGTCGGGCGTTTCGGGACGAGTCGGCCATCTGCCGGAGTGTTCCGGGAGGACACCGGCTCCATCGCGGGTCTGTGGTCATCTCATTCTGTCTCCACGTTTCTCCGTCTGCCGGCGGCATTCGGGCCGGCACTCCGGCCGGTGGGAGGATACAGCACACCGAAAAACTGTTCTGTGCTGCGCTTCACACATTGCCGAAAGCCGGCGACATCGTCACAGGTCGACCGGTCACAGGTCGACCGCGAGAGGAATGTCGGTCGCCGGTATCCGGAGCGGTCCGTAATCCACGCAGTCGGCCATCCGGTCCGGTTCCCGCAGCAGAACTCTTCGTCGTTCGATGCGAATCAGCCCTTCGTCCTGCAGATCGCCCAGGGTGATGGTGACCGTTTCCCGGGTGGCGCCGATCGCACTGGCCATATCCTGATGGGACAGCCGGGTGTTGATCAGCAGGTCCTGTCCGTGAATGCGCCCGTATTTTTCCGCCAGTTCCAGCAGCAGATGAATCAGCCGGTCCCGGCTCGATCGGTACAGCAGCGATTTCAGCCGGCGTTCCATCGTTCTCAGCCGCATCCCGTACAGCCGTGTCAGCGACATGGTGATGTCCGGATGGCGAACCATGAGGCGGTGCATGGTCTGGCGGGGAATGAGGACCACCAGAGATTTTTCGACGGCCTGCGCATGTTCGTCTCGGCGTTCCGGGCGGAACAGAGACAGTTCCCCGAACATCTCACCCGGGTCGATGAAGCTGAGAATGGCCAGCTTGCCCTCGGGGGTCACGTGGCAGATCCGCACCCGGCCGCGGGCCAGCAGAAGCACCGAATCACTCATGTCGGACGGAAGATAAACAGCCTCTCCCTTCGAAAACTCACGCGAATAACAGGATGTTTCGATCGCCTGCAGCTCGTGGCCGGAAAGCTGACTGAACAGCGAACATCGCTTCAGGTACCAGTATTGTTCGTTCATGAAATCGGGCCTGCCAGGCAGCTTTTCCGCGCGAACAGCACGGCCGAACGACGCGGCAGCCAGAGGCCGGCTTACACGAAAAGGCCCGATTTTCAGAAACTTTCCGGCCGGCCGCAGTCGCGGGGAAACCGGCGGGTTCGGTGGCCTAAGGTGTCAGAACGGTTCCGCGTGATCCGGAACCCGGGGCAGCAGATTCCGGACGAAACGGATCCCGCTGACCACATCGGCAGCGCGGTCATCACCAGTCGTTCGTTCGACACTCAGCCAGCCCGAATAGTCGATTTCGATGATGCCCGGCAGGAAAACATCCCACGGCACCACACCCTGGCCGACCGCCGTTTCTGTTCCGGTCGCATCGGACGTCCGCAGGACATCCCGTCCGCGCACAAATCCCAGCCGGTGGTGCAGCCGACGGCAGGTGTCGACCACATCCATGCCGGACAGCACGGCCGTGGCCGGATCGAAGACGATGTCCACCGGTCCGGCTGTGATGGCGGAAAGAAGCCGCTCCATGCCGCAGATGTCGTATGCCGGAAATTCCAGTGTCAGGATGCAGCCGACGTGATTTCCGTGAGCTGCCAGGTCGTTGGCCACTTCACACAGCGTGCGAAACGATTCGGCGGTCGCTGAACGTTTCGGGGAGACCGCTTCCGGAGCAGGCAGGAAAATCTCATCCGCAGGACGATCCGGCGCCGTGTCCGTCGGATCGGCCGCCGTGTCTGCGTCCGGATCGGGAATCGGACCGCAGGAAACCAGCAGCCGGGATGTTCCCAGCGGTCGCGCCAGGTCCATGGCGGATCGAATGAGCTGCAGGCGCGCTTCAAGATAGTCCGGGTCGGCCAGGGCATGGCGTGTCGGGCAGTTCAGGGCCGCGATGTCCATGCGGTGTTCATGGACATAGTGCCGCAGCTGCCGCAGGCCGGTTGAAGAAAGTTCGTGCGCCAGGATTTCCCGCCGGGCATTCAGCCGGATTCCTTCTGCCTGTGTCTGTCCGGCCCGGTGAATGGCGCGGCGAAGTGAGGTTCCGAAGTCTTCCGCGGCGACAGCCAGTCGAAGTGCCATGAGGAATGGTCTATAAACGTGTTGCGAGAAACGAAGAGACGGCCGTCTTCCACTCAACAGAGAAAATCGCGGGCAGAAAACGAAAATGCCGACAGTTTCTGAAGTTTGTGACTTTCTGGATCACATCGCACCGCCGGACCTGGCTGAAGAATGGGACAATGTGGGGCTTCTGGTCGGTCGCCGCAGCCGATCGGTGGCCGGTCTTCTCACATGCCTCACGCTGACACCCGATGTGGCGGAAGAAGCTCTCCGCCGCCAGGCCCAGATGGT
>WFTL01000073.1 GCA_015485495.1 Planctomycetaceae bacterium | reverse complement strand
TGAAGACACGCTGGACCCGTGGCTGTGTCAGTTCCCTTCCGCCGCTAACCAGCGGCGGCCCCATTGAAGCACGTCCGTTGAACACTTCTGTAATATCGTGGCAATTCCTTCCGCCGCTAACCAGCGGCGGCCCCATTGAAGCCAGAACACAGCCCCCATCATAGAACACGGCGACGCCTTCCTTCCGCCGCTAACCAGCGGCGGCCCCATTGAAGCTGGCGGAAGGCCAGGGCTGGGAATTGGTGGCGTACCACCTTCCGCCGCTAACCAGCGGCGGCCCCATTGAAGCAGGGCATCCAGATCGCCCCGCACATCGTCGAGCGACGCCTTCCGCCGCTAACCAGCGGCGGCCCCATTCGATTTCGTACAAACGATGGTCTCGTGGACGGCAGCAAACGGCGCCACGTCCGCAGCGCGATCGGATGCCTGTTCCGCCGGTCTTGGTCGTCGCCGCCAGAAGGCATTCTGTGACACGCTGATGCGTTCACAGAACGCGCCCCCCTCACACAGGCCCTCGCCATCGACAGCGCCGCTGGATGAAATGACGGTGCTGGATTCACAGAACGCGGCCCCCTCACACAGGCCCTCGCCCGCAGGGACAGGTGGTACCCGGATGTTGTCCTGGAAACGGCGGGCAGTCCGGCTCCGGGTCCTGTATTCTCCAGCCTCGTGTTCTCCGACGTGGTGCCCCGGATCCACCGCTGAGCCGACATCCGTTCAGGTTCCTGGGGACCGTTTCACAGGTTTTCGATCAGGCCGATCAGATCGGCCGGTTCGTGCGCGATGAATTCCGGTGAAACGGTCGTCAGAAGTTCCGCGGTGTTCAGTCCCCAGGAGACACATCCGACCCGGACATCGGCTTCCCGTGCCGCTTCCACATCGCGCAGTTCGTCACCAATGTACAGGCATTCGGCGGAGCGGGCTCCCAGCTTTCGAATCGTCTGCCGAATGCGGTGTCCTTTCCCGAACAGACGCGATGTTCCGATGACCGTTTCGAACAGATCCGATGCGCTGTTGTGCTGCAGACAGTCGTGGATCACAGACGGCGCGTTGGATGAAACGATCGCATGCCGCCAGCCGCCGGCCCGAAGCTGTCTCAGGACATCCGGTATACCGGAAAACAGGGGCGCATGACGGATCGAAGACCGGACCGTTCTGAGGAACTCCGGGAAAACTGCGGGAATCTGCCGGGCGGGAATGCGATGGGCTTTCAGAAACTGAACCATCGTCATGTGACGGGCGGCTGTCACATCCCGAACCGGTTCGAATCCGCGGCGGAGAGCGAACCGGTTCCAGAGATCGAGGGCCAGCGGCAGCGTGTCGGCCAGGGTGCCGTCGAAATCCCACAGTAAAAGTCGCTGGCTGGTCATCCGGTCATCCGGGAGGAATCAGCAGACGTTCCGAACGAACGCGCCGGATTCGTGTTCAGGCCTGAGGACCGATTCCGCGGGCCAGTTCGTCATCCCATTCTTCCAGCAGCGGCCAGCCGGTGGCGCAGGTGCCGAAATCCGCCATGTACTGGTAACGGGTCAGCCGCTCGATGGCAGATGTCAGCAGTTCCGGATCATTGGCAAACGCCGGTCCGTGACTGGGCAGCAGCCATTCGACATCGCTGTCCCGAATCCGGGTCAGGGAACGGATGAATGCCGGAATGTCCGACCCGTGATGCGCATCGATGCTGCCCACGCACCCGTCTCGAAAGATATTGTCACCGGAAAACAGCAGATTGTTCAGCCGAAACGAAAGCTGTCCGGTGGCGTGCCCGGGCGTATCCCAGACTTCCAGCGACAGATCGCCCAGTTCCAGCCGGTCTCCTTCGGCGACCTCCCGATCAATCCGGAAATCCGGCATGTCGATCGAAATCTCCTGAGCCGGAATTTCGGCAAACGACGCGATGCGATCACCGGTTTCCAGAATCTGCCGGGCTTTCGGATGAGCGACCGTGACGGACCCCGGCAGCAGTTCGGACGCCCGCCGCATCCCCTGAACATGGTCGGCATCGGCGTGCGTGGCAATCAGCCAGCGGCAGTTGGCCAGGGGAAAGTCCATCTGACGGATCATATCGATGATCTCATCGACGGTGTCTTCATAGCCGATGTCGATGAGCAGCCAGTCCGTCCCGGAAAAGACCAGGTACACGCAGCAGCCGAAACGGCGGCGTGCCTGAAAATTCATTTCGATGACATTCGGAAACAACTCACGTCGAGCCAGCATAGAGCGGACTTTCCCGTCGGGCATCAGGGCACACACATCTGCCCGACCATGTCGGCCGCACAGGTGCGGCCGTGGCGGACGGGCGGCTGCCAGTGTAGACTGCCGGGTGCCGCATGAGAAGATCATGGGAGCAAAGCAGAGAGCGTGCGGATTTCTGAGAATTTTTCAGCCTGCCGCCTGAGCGACTCCATCGGACAGGACACCCGGTCTTCTGAAAACGGGGAGAGACCATCATGCTGCGGATACTGCGGATCGCCCTGACGGTCGCCGCTGCCGGGGCGTCGGCCGCTGCGGACACGATTCTTGTGGAAGCAGAAAGTTTCACCGACCCCGGCGGCTGGAAGACCGACACGCAGTTCATCGACACGATGGGCTCGCCGTATCTGCTGGCTCACGGACTGGGCCGGCCCGTGGACGATGCCCGCACGACGGTGTCCGTTCCGAAATCGGGCACCTATCACGTGTTCGTTCGCACGAAGGACTGGGTGGCCCGCTGGCAGGCTCCCGTTCAGCCCGGTCGGTTCCAGGTACTCATCGACGGCCGGGCGTGTCCGGTGACATTCGGCACACAGGGGGCCGAATGGTTCTGGCAGCACGGTGGTCGTGTGGAGCTGGCCGCCGGCCAGGTGAGTCTGGCTCTGCACGACCTGACCGGCTTCGACGGCAGATGCGACGCGGTCGTTCTGTCCACAGTTGACACGCCGCCGCCGAATGATTCGGCCGTTCTGCCGTCCTGGCGCCGTCGTCTTCTGGGACTGCCGGAAGATCCGGAAGAACGAACCGGCTATGACCTGGTCGTTGTCGGCGGCGGTTATGCGGGAATGGGGGCTGCGATTTCTGCTGCCCGGTGCGGCTGCCGTGTGGCCCTCATCCAGAACCGCCCGGTTCTGGGCGGTAACGGATCCAGTGAGGTCCGTGTCTGGTCGCAGGGGCTCATTCGCCGCGGACGCTTTCCCCGCATCGGAGAAATCGTGGAGGAGTTCTGTGATCATGCCACGAAGTCTCCGGGACGTTATGACGAGTTCGAAGATGCCAAGAAGGAAGCGATCGTCCGGGCCGAACCGAATATCGATCTGTTCCTGAACCATCATGTGTATCGCGTGGAAACGGATGGAACGCAGATCGTTTCTGTGGATGCCCTGCATACGCAGACGAACCGGCGGATTCGTTTTCGGGGCAGACTGTTTGCCGACTGCACCGGACACGGCACTGTCGGATTTCTGGCCGGTGCCGACTGGGACATGACCCCCAAAGGCCGGATGGGGATGAGCAACATGTGGGCGTGGGACGAAGGGAAAGAACCGGTCGCCTTTCCGAAAACGCCCTGGGCACTGGACCTGGACATGGAGGATTTTCCGTATCCCCGAGACCACCACGGCCAGTGGTTCTGGGAAAGCGGCTTCGATAAAGATCCCATTGCCGAAGCCGAAGCCATACGGGACTGGAATCTGCGGGCCGTGTTCGGCGCTTTCCAGGCAATGAAAAACCGCGGTGGCGCGGCACGGCACCGGAACGCCTTTCTCACCTGGGTGGCCTGGATCGGCGGTCCGCGCGAATCACGTCGACTGCTGGGCGATGTGGTGCTCACTCAGGAAGACATCGTCAGCAAACGGGACTTTCCTGATGGCTGCGTGCCGAGCACCTGGACGATCGACCTGCACTATCCCCGACAGCAGTACGCGAAAACGTATCCGGACAATCCGTTCATTTCCATTGCCCGGCACGATCGCCGCATCGACCGCCTGTACGGTTATCCGGTGCCGTACCGCTGTTTCTATTCGCGCAACATCGACAACCTGTTCATGGCCGGCCGCTGCATCAGCGTCACTCATGAAGCTCTGGGCACCACCCGCGTGATGAAAACCTGCGGCATGATGGGAGAAGTGGTCGGCAAAGCGGCCAGCGTCTGCGTCCGGCACCACTGTCTGCCTCGCCAGGTCCACACGGATCACTGGGAAGAACTGGAAACACTGCTGCAGCTTCCCGGCCGCGCTTTTCGGGCAACGGTGGAGGACGATTTCACGATTCCCGATGATGCCCTGCCGCTGGCCGGTCCTCTCGGACCTCCCACCGGCCTGGACCCCCGAACACTGGACGGACTGGTGATCGACGATCGGCAGGCTCAGAGGTTCGGCGAGTGGATCGAAAGTCAGGGACTGACCGGGTACGTGGGATACGGTTACCTGTACAGTGCCGATTCGAACGGTCAGGTCGTGTTCCGGTTCACGGCTGCGGCCGGCGGCCCGCACGCTGTCCGCATTTCCTGGCAGCCCCACGAAAACCGCGGCAGCCATGTGCCGGTTCGCGTGGTGACGCGCCGGGATGATCGGCAGTTTCGCGTGAATATGAAACATCCGCCCGAACAGGAAAACGGATTCCACACGCTGGGCATTTTTGAGCTGCATCCCGGAGAAACGGTGGAAGTGACGGTGTCCGCGGCCGACGCCGGCGGGATCGCTCATGCAGACGCTGTCCAGGTCGTGCGGGCTGACTGATGCGGATGAAGCGGCACGGCCTGCACGCGGTTCGGATGCTGCTGGTGACGCTTGTGGTGACGCTCATTCACCTGCAGCACCGGGATCTGGTCGACCGGAAAACCGGATCCCCCGTGGACATCGGACACGTTCGGACTCTGTTTCCGGAAGCGGCAGCCGTCGGCACGGCCGACAGCCAGGGAATTCAGGCGGTCGAAGATGCGTCCGGGCACCTTCTGGGGACGGTCCTGCAGACGTCTCCACAGTGCGACCACATCATCGGGTTTTCCGGACCAACACGGCTGATCATCGGTCTGTCTTCCGATGGCCGTCTGGCCGGAATCCGTATCGCATCCAGCGACGATACCCGTGACCACGTTCGCCAGGTCGAAAAAGACGAGCATTTTTTCGCCGCCTTCGTCGGCCGTACTCCGGAGGAACTGGAGGCGGAAGCGGCCGCAATCGATGCCGTGTCCGGAGCAACGCTCACCAGCATGGCCATTGTCGAAACCGTTGTGCGTCGTCTGAACGGCCGGCAGCCGTCTTTGCGGTTTCCGAAAGCCCTCACCGCCGCTGATGCCCGCAGGCTGTTTCCTGAGGCGACGCGACTGGAACCGGATGATCCGCCATCTGAACGAATTCGGGTATTTGATGACCGGAACCGGCTGCTGGGAACCATTCTGCGGACGGCCGGCGTGTCCGATTCGATCATCGGGTATCAGGGGCCTGCCGACTGCCTGATCGGCCTGGACGCGGATGATCGCGTCATCGGCATGGTGATCCGCCACAGCTACGACAACCAGCCGTATGTGCGCTGGGTCCAGGAAGACGACGTGTTCCGAAAACTGTTTCTGGGCCGAACGTCTGCCGAACTGGCCGCCTGGGCACGGCCTCTGGGCAGGGAGGCCGCAGTCGGCACGCCTTCATCGGACACAGAACCTGACGAGATACCGGAATGGGGCGTTCTGGAAGGCGTGTCGGGAGCGACCATGACCAGCACGGCCATTATTCGAGCCATCGTGGCTGCTGCCAGAGACGATCAGGAAAAGACCGCTTCACCCTCCGATGCAGTCTCGGACGGACGCGGGTCCGTGAATACATCGATCCGCGATACCGGAACGGCTGCAGTCACGGTGGTCGGCCTGCTGATCGGTCTGACATCGCTTCGGACACGTCGGGGCGTGCGTCTTCTGTGGCAGGCCGTGCTGATCGGATATCTGGGACTGATCAACGGCGACCTGTTGTCTCAGGCTCTTCTGGCAGG
>WFTL01000072.1 GCA_015485495.1 Planctomycetaceae bacterium | reverse complement strand
GTCTGTACGTCGATAGAAGCAACACGACAGCCCGGCAGGTATATGAAAAGCTGGGGTTTCAGGATCCCGGGTACGATTTTCTGGAACGATGTCCGGAAAGCTGACGGACGGGGCCCATCGGACATGCGACGTCCGTCGGCGTCTCTGATGAGCCTTGTGGGAAGCTGCCGCCGTAGCCGGATCAGCATCGCTCCGCTCCCGATTCCGGCCTGTTTGCTGCTGCCTGCAGTTCACCGTCCGCACTGTTTCCACGTGACGGCCCCGACGGAGCGGTGCCCTCCATTGTCTGCTGGGGGACCGGCTTTGTCCCGTCCGCACTGTTCCCACCTGACGGCCCCGACGGAGCGGTGCCCTCCATTGTCTGCTGGGGGACCGGCTTTGTCCCGTCCGCACCGTTCCCACCTGACGGCCCCGACGGAGCGGTGCCCTCCACTGTCTGCTGGAGGGACGGGCTTTGTCGGGGCCTAATCCAAACACAGTTCATTCAGTTCTCCGGCATACGGCCATTGCCTGGCATCCGTCACCAATCCATGTCGTACGGGATTGTTGAGAACATACAGCCATTTTTGTTCGTACGATTCCCATCTTCGCAGTTGCGTATCCCAGAACGACCGCTGCCAGACGTGTTGTTCCGCTCGACGTGGCCACCGCCGCGAAGCACGTGACTTCCAGTACTGCACCCATTTCGCCAACGGTCGAGCGTCTGGCACACCGGGAGCACAAAACAGATGGATGTGGTCTGGCATGAGTACGTACCGTCCAACGAGCCATTCTCTCGCTTCGGCCCACACTTCCTGCAACAGGTGATGAACATCCGGTCGCGCGAGGATTCGCTTTCGGTCCTTCGTACACACCGTCACAAAAATGATCACCGAAACTCCGAACCGTTCAAGGGGAAGGAAATGTGGCGGCGTACGCCGTTGTGGAAAGTCGGACATTGTTGATCTCCTGTTAGGATACACCCTGTCCCGTCCGCACCGTTTCCACCTGACGGCCCCGACGGAGCGGTGCCTTCCTTTTTCAGAACAGCGGAATCGTGGCACGATTGGTGGAAATCATCATGCGTGCGCATCGTCGGCATCTCAAAGCCGTGTGTGCGTTCAAACCGTTCGAGCACGTCGCTGTCGCCGGATCGGCGTCACTTCGATCCTGGATCCGGCGTGCTGAGTTTCCGGGGCGCGACGAGAAATCGCCGGGGGAAGCCGCGAAAGCGGACCGCGGGGGACCGGTTCATCGAAACGACACAGGTTCCGGGCAGAACCGTTTCAGCCGGTTTTCGTCGATGTCGATGCCCAGTCCGGGCCGGCAGGGAATGGCCAGTGTGCCGTCGTCGTGCAGGCGGAAAGGGGTGGTCAGCAGGTCATCGATGTAGGCACACGGCGTGAGGTATTCCACGCGATCCACGGACGGAAAGGCGGCTGCGATCTGAAGATCGGCCGCCAGGCCGACCGCCGTGTTCCAGCCGTGCGGGATCATGCGGATGAAGTGATCTTCGGCCAGATACGCGATGCGGCGCAGTTCCGTCAGCCCGCCGCATTTGGTGACGTCCGGCTGAATGATGTCGACGGCGCGCTGTTCCAGCCAGGGCTGAAAAGACTGCCGCCGCGTCAGGACTTCTCCCGCGGCAATCGCCACGGGAGATGCAGTGCGCAAAGCCCGGTAGCCGTCACAGTCATCCGGGCTCAGGGGCTCTTCGAACCAGACGATGTCGTAATCGGCCAGCATGCGGGCTGTTCGGCGGGCCCAGTTCAGGCCATGCGGCCAGAACTGTTCGCTGCCGCCGGCATCGACCATCAGTTCCACGCTGTCTCCGACAGTCGAGCGGGCGGTCTGTACAAGCCGTTCGTCAAAGGCCGCATCACGTCGCCCAAAGGGTCTCCAGCCGAGTTTCACGGACCGAAACCCTTTTTCGACGGTTGTTTCCAGTCGCCGGGCCAGCACGTCCGGTTCATCGAACAGAATGGACGCATAAGGACGCACCGTCTGCCGATGATTGCCTCCCAGGAGCCGGGAGACAGGCTGTCCGCAGACCTGTCCCATCACGTCCCACAGAGCGATGTCGATTCCGCTGATCGCATGAGTCACCGCACCGCCGCGTCCCTGCCAGAAGGTTGATTCGTGCAGCCGCCGCGCCACGCGTTCCGGTTCGGCGGCCGGCTGATCTTTCAGCAGAGGCCACAGCAGACGCACGGAGGCAGTCACCAGATCGCCGGATGTGAAACAGCTCCCCCAGCCGGTCACTCCATCCGATGTTCGAACACAGATCAGACTGTGCAGGTCGTCCTGCGGTTCATGTCCCTGCGGCCATCCTCCGTCCACCGTCGCCCCGGTCAGCGGAAAGACATCGATTCCCGTAATCCGCATACTCATTCACCTGACTGCGACTGTCCTTCCGTCGCGGCTTACAATCCCTGCGTTGCCATGGGATAGGGATTCCATAGCTGGTCGAAAAGGGCCTTCAGAGCGATACGCCGCAGCAGAAGGAAATGAAATCCGCAGCCGGGAAATGCCTGGCGGACGGATTCCACGACATCACGCGACAGACCGAAACGCCGCATTCCCAGCGAAACATCGATCCAGTGGGCTCTGCGAAACACCTCCGTCAGACAGCGATGCGGTTCCTGCACGGTTCCTGGGCCATGGCGCGATTCGATCATGTCCACCACAGGATATGTCCAGGATGTCCGACCGGTACGCATGAGCCATTCGGCAGCCAGTGCCGCCGACGGCTTCAGACAGTCCTTCGTTCGGTGGGTCCAGATGCTCAGATTGTGAAATGCCGCGGCCACTTCCAGCATCTGAGTTTCCTCAGGCGAACACGTCCGCAGGTGATGGCAAAAGTGAAGTACCCGCAGAACATGATTGTGGAAGGCATCGAAGTTTCTTCCGAGCGTCTCCCGATGTTCCGAAAGGATTTCATCGACGAGCGGGAACGCTTCAGGGACATTCCCGGCTGTGGTTTCCGGCTGTAACGGATTCATCACATTCGTACCCTCGAAATCGCAGACTGAGTCTGTATGTCGGACCGGATCAGAAAACGTGAAAAGTGAAAGGATGCGCACGATGCACTGGCAATGAGGGGCGGGCGGGTCCATCCTGAGTGGAAAGCCTGATTCGCGGCATCCCGACAGGTTACAGGACACCGGGGGCCGCCGGAAGGTTCATCGGTGTGCCGGAAGCCGAAGGAACGATTTCGAAATCGGAACCAGGTGTCCTGGGCAGCCACAGACCGTATTCTGTGGACTGGTCGCGTCCGATGCCGGTTGTCTGTCTGGAACACACCCTGATGCTCCGATTTTCGATCATACGATGGTGTCTGCTGGCGTCTGCAGTGGCCGGCCTGGCAGGATTCTCCGCGGGTGTCTGTGACGCGGGTGAACCGGCTCCGGTTCTTGTCCGGGCTGTTCCTGTGGTGCGGACGGCCGTGGCTGCCACGCGTACGTTCGTCGGAACGGTGGAACCGGCGCGTCGCAGCGTCATTGGCAGTCCGGTGGCCGGTCGGGTTCGCACGGTGTTTGCCGAAGAAGGGGACGCCATCGATCCGGACGATGAAGGCGGAGGACGCATCGTGGAAATCGATCCGCGGCTGGTTCAGATTCAGCTGGCAGCCGCTGTGGCCGATCGCGACGCGGCGTTCCACGAACTGGACGAACTGCGCAAAGGTCCTCGGCAGATCGTCATCGACCGTCTGCGTGCGGAAGTGCAGCGGGCGCAGATTCGGTTCGAGCGTGAGGATCGGCGGCTGCAGCGGCTGGAGAAGCTGTTTGCCCGGGATTCCGCGGGCCGCAGCGAACTGGATGAAGTGCGCGCGGCGGCTCAGGCTGCCGAACAGACGAAGGTCATCGCCGAACTGCTGCACCACGAAGCCCTGCAGGGAACGCGTCCTGAAAAGATTGCGCAGGCGGAAGCCCGTCTGGCCCGTGCTCAGGAAGAAGTCCGTCGTTACGAGACTCTGCTGGACGATCACACGATCTGCGCGCCGTTTCGCGGGTATGTGGTATCGCGAACGACGGAAGCGGGTGTGTGGATTCGCCAGGGCGATCCGGTTGCGGAAATCATCGAAGTGGATCCTGTGGAGATCCGCGCGGCCGTTCCCGAATCCGTGATTGCTTCCGTGCACCGCAGTGAATCGGTATCAGTGCAGATTCCCGCTGCGGCCACGGACGACAATGCCGCCGGGGATTTTTCCGGGACGGTTCATCGCATCGTTCCCAGTGCGGATTCGCGGACACGATCCTTCCCCGTCCGGATTCGTCTGGCCAATCGGTTTGTGGAGGGTCTGCCTGTCATTCGACCGGGCATGATGGCTCATATCATTCTGCCGGTCGGCGAACTGAATGATGTGCTTCTGGTTCCCCGTGACGCTCTGATTCTGGATGGACTGTCCGGCGCCGCCACGTCCATCTTCGTCGTGGAGTTTCAGGAAAACCGGGCGGTGGCCCGTCGGATTCCTGTCCGCACCGGGCGCACGCACAGTGATCTGGTCGAAGTGAGGCCGCCTGACGAAGGCCAGCGGCTGTCGGAAGGCATGCTGGTGATCACGGAAGGCAACGAACGTCTGCAGTCCGGACAGACCATTCGCATCGCTGAAGAGCCGGTGCGCGGCTGACCGGATCGGGGACACCGGCCGGTTCGCCGGTTCGTGCCGCAGCGGCTGTCCCGGGAGGCGTTCACACGTCCAGTCCCATCATCCGCATCAGTTCGATGGCATTGCTGCGTTCGACGACTCCCTCGCGCAGGCGGTAATCGAAGGTCATGCGTCCGTCCGTGATCTGGTCTTCGAAATGGCAGTTGACGCCCTGGCCGTCGAGGGAATCGACGATGCGGGTGAGTTCCAGGTCGTGCGTCGTGACCAGCCCCATCGCTCCGCGTTTCAGCAGCGACCGGATCACGGCTTCGGCCCCGCGTCGTCGATCGGTGGAATTGGTGCCGTTGAGAATTTCATCGAGCAGAAACAGAACCGGGTATTCGCCTTCTGTCAGGTCGACCACCTGCCGCAGGCGGCGCACCACGCTGTAGAACAGTGACCGTCCTTCCATGAGGGAATCGCTGACCCGCATCACCGTGGCGATCTGGAACGGTGTGGTGATGAGCCGGCGGGCATTCACCCGGGCTCCGCACCAGGTGAGCACCAGGCTGGTGCCGACGGACCGCAGCAGCGTGCTTTTGCCGGACATGTTCGAACCGCTGATCAGGATCAGAGGTTTCTGACGGGACAGTTCGACGTCGTTGGCCACGCATTCCTGGCGGGGAATGAGCGGGTGGCCGAGGCCTTCAGCGCGGAATTCCGCTTCCCCGTCGGACAGTTCCGGCAGCGTTCCGTCGCCGTGATCGAAGCTCCACGCCGCCACGGTCAGCAGGACTTCGATTTCGGCAGTGGCGGCGATCCAGCCGGGAATCAGCGATGCGTACTTCACGCGCCATCGTTCGATGCGGTCGGTCAGCAGCACGACCATTCCGAACAGCCACGCGAAGGGAATGAGAAACTGGTTGCGAACGGAATTGTTCAGCCATGCAATCCGGCTGCTCAGCGAACGAATGCTGACGGAAGCACGTGTGTCCCGGACGATCAGGGTCTGCTGCAGGGCCCGGACGTCCGGATGAGAAAACCGGTGCGATTCCAGTTCGGTGAGGATGCCGGAGAGCTGCCGCAGTGCCTGATCGACATGGTCCACTGCCGCCATGACGCCCCGAATCTGATCGCGGGCCAGCAGCATGAGTGGAATCTGCAGGAGAAACACGAGAACCACGACAGAAAACGGTACGACCCCGGACGCTGCCAGAAGCAGCACGGCGGCCCCGACCACACCCAGCACGGCTGCCGCGGCGACGATCCACAGAGGGATCGGCCGTGCCTGTTCATCGGCCCAGCCGTGCAGTGTCGCTTCGGCGGCGCCCCAGTCCTGGGCTTCTTCGGTGAGGGACAGGCGTTCCCGCAGGTCCAGCTCCTGACGCAGCGATTCGGCCATGGCCTGCCGCCGCCGGACCTGATCGGCTGAGGGCACTTCGGTCATCCAGGAGGCCAGCAGACGCTGGGCCGGCAGCGTCCGGCATTCGCAGATTTTCTGAAACAGCGAACCCGGTCCGAACAGATCCAGGTCGCCGGACCAGGGATGGTCGGCGGAAAGGAATGGTGCGCCGTCGGCCGGCAGTTCCCGCCAGTGGCGTGTCAGACGCTGCAGGCACGATGAGTACCATCGCTGGAGCCGTTCGGAACGCCGCAGCCGCCGCATCAGCGGACGATGAGCGATCATCGTGGCGGCCAGCAGACATCCCGTCACGGCGAACGGGAAGACAGCCCGGCGGTCGCCGATCAGCCAGGCTCCCGTCACCAGCAGAGCCAGAAACAGGCCCGTCCGGGCACGGACGAAGGTCCGGTCCAGACGGCGCTGAGACGACATCTGCCGACGGGTCCGTTCCAGACGCCGACGGTAGGTTTCTGCCGCTTCCTGCGTGCCGTATTCGGTTGGCAGTTCTGCTGGGGCCTCCATTGTCACATCCCTGTTTCCGTTCTGTTTCGGCCTCCGGAGCCGCCGGCGACCGACCGCCGATTTCCCGTTGTTCGCATCGAACCGGCTGTCTGTTCCGTGAACGGAGTTTCCGGTTTTCTGGATGACTGTTTCTACGCCCGCGGCCGCTTTCGTTTTACGGGCCGGCGTTTCGCGGGACGCCGACCGGCTTTGGGCGATGCGAAGGCGCGTTTCAGTTCTTCCAGAGACGTGACGCCGCTGACCACCAGCCGCAGAGCATCCTGCTGCAGGAGCCGCTGTTTTTCTTTGACCATCTGCCGTCGGATATCGATGGCGGTTCCGCCTTCGGCAATCACTTCCTTCATTTCCGGCGTCATTTCGAACATTTCATACGCCGCCACGCGTCCGTGATACGGCATTCCGTTGCAGTCGGCACACAGTTCGGCCACGCTCGGCGCATTGGGATCGTCGTCCGATGGCGGCGAGGGAGCCCGATACAGAACGGTCGTTTCCCGGGGCAGACCCAGTCGTTTGAGCAGCCGGGGGTCCGGACGGTAGGCCTGCCGGCAGTCTTCACACAGCCGTCGGATGAGTTTCTGCGAGATCACCGCACGCAGTCCCGGCAGGACGCGTTCCAGTCCCACCCAGTCCACCAGTTTTCGCACCGCTTCCGCGGGAGTCCGGGATTCGATTTCTCCAATCAGACACAGTCGGTCGCTGTACTGAAACAGCAGTTCCGCCTGTTCCGGACCGGATACTTTTCCCACGTAAACGGCATCGCCTTCCTGCCGGAGAATCCGGTCGAGCTGAATTTCCAGATCGTCGTCTTCACCGGTTTCCACGTCGGTGACATTGATGAGCTTTTTGTCTCCCGTATCGACCACACTGAAAACGGAATACAGGTAGGAATCGATGCAGTGGAGCACCACCATGGACAGACTCGTCACACCGGATTCCGGCATGCCACAGGCGAGAATGACCCCATTGGGCTCCTCAGTCATTTCCCGGATTTTCATCTTCAGGTCGTCAGGAAAACCGACATCTCCGGGAGTCAGCCAGGATTCCTTCACGTTTTCCACGCGGATCTTCAGCCGTTCCACCGCTCCGCGAACCGGCGTGGTTTCCACCAGCAGGCGGTATTCGTCTTCATCAAATTCGGCAAGGATGCCGCCGGACTGAGCTTCCACACGCGACTGGACGTCCAGTCCGGCCAGAAGCTTGACCATCTGGACAACGGCGATGCCCATCTTGCCCGGAAGCTGGCTGGCCACGTACGGAATTCCGTCGATCACATAACGGACAATCGACCGTGGTCCTTTGGGTTCGATGAGAATCGTGTGGGCACGGCGCGCCAGGCCGCTGGAAATGATCCGCTTGACGCTGATCAGCCCGGCCTGAACCAGACGCGGATTCTTCTTCAGGTTGGCTTCGCGCCCGTACATCGGTCCGCGAAACAGAACCTGTTCCCCGTCGTCGAATTCTTCCTGATTGTCTTCTGCGTCTGACACGCACGCCTTCCTTTACCTGCTGCCGCATGCGAATTTTGCTCGCATGACGACATTCTCCGATGCGGCATAATTCTCCGATGCGGAATAGTGATGCGGCACGGCGACGCAGGCGAAAGTTCCGCATGGAGCGTTCTGCCTGCGCACCGTCATTGGTCCGGATCGTGAAATCGGATCGTTCCGACCGGATCGTCGGGCCGGTTTCCGGTCCTGAACACCCCGGTGCCGCCCTGTCGAACCGATCGGCATTCTGCCCGGCCCCGACAGTCTGCCGCATACTGCCTCATACAGTCTCCGGACAGCCCGCATTCTGATGCGGCAGGCAGCACGTGACCAGTGCGGCATTGCATTTCGCCCCCTTTTTTCAGCCTCAGACGCTGCAGCCGCCCTGTCGGGACGGCGGCGCACGGGAATTTCCCGGAATCCGGGCGGTCGGCTGCCGATCTTCCCGTGAGAGTGATTTGCTTCCCGGTACACTGCCTTCCCATCGACCATGCCCGGATCGACGGTTCCGGAGCTGTGCGGCCTGGCCGCACAGACGACTTCTGCTGAAACCCGTTTTTCCGCCGGCCGACAACGGCTCCTGCGATGCCATGACTCTGCTGCCCATCATCGATTCGTCGTCTCCCGGGAACGCGCTTCACCCGGAACCGGTGGAACTGCCGGAAGGCATGCCGGTTCGCGGCACGTACGCCTTCGTCAGTCTCGGATGTCCCAAGAATCTGGTCGACAGCGAAAAGATGCTGGGACAGCTTGCCGGCAGCGGTTATCTGCTGGTCGATGATCCCTGTGAGGCGGACTTCATCATTATCAACACCTGCGGGTTCATCGACGCATCACGTGAAGAATCGCGGTCTGTCATCCAGGAAATGCTCGATCTGAAAGCGGCCGGCCGCACCGGCGGCGTCATTGTGGCCGGATGTCTGCCGGAACGGCTGGAAGAAGAAGGCGGGCTGCTCAGGGAAATGCCCGACATCGATCATGTGGTCGGTGTCTTCGGACGCGATGAAATCGTCCAGGTGGCCGACCGGATGACGGAAGGGGTGCGGGAACAGCGGGAAGTGTTTCGGCCGGCTCCCGTGCGGTCTGCGGACGACCGGGCCCGCCTTCGAATCACGCCGTCTCACTATGCCTACCTGAAGATTTCCGAAGGGTGCAGCCGCACGTGTACGTTCTGTTCCATTCCCCGCATGAGGGGAAAGCACGTGACCAAACCCATCGAGATGGTTCTGGACGAAGCCCGGGAACTGGCGGCAGACGGTGTTCGGGAACTGATTCTCGTCGCTCAGGACACCACCTGGTACGGACTGGATCTGTACGGAGAGGTGCGGCTGGCCCGGCTGCTGCGGGAGCTGGACGGGGTGGACGGCATCGACTGGATCCGGCTGATGTATCTGTATCCGGCTCACTTCACGGACGAACTGATGGCGACGATTGCCGATTCCGCGAAGATTCTTCCGTATCTGGATATCCCGCTGCAGCACATCAGTACGGCCGTGCTGAAACGGATGCAGCGGCGCGTGACCGGTCCGGAAACGCGGGAACTGATCGCCCGTCTCCGGGACCGGATCGAGAATCTGGTGCTGAGAACCACGTTCATCACGGGGTTTCCCGGCGAAACGGACGCCCAGTTTCAGGAACTGTGCGATTTCGTCGCGGAAGCCCGTTTCGAACGGATGGGCGTGTTCAGTTATTCTCCGGAACCCGGGACTCCGGCGATGCGTCTGGATGGACATCTGCCGGAACACGTCCGCAGCGAACGCCGTGATACCCTGATGGCGCTGCAGCAGCCTGTCGCCTTCGCCCATGCGGAATCGCTGGTCGGCTGCGAACTGGATGTGCTCATCGACAGCCCGGCTGATGTGTCCGGAGACCGACCTGCGTGGATCGGCCGCAGTTTCATCGATGCTCCGGAAATCGACGCCTGCACCTTTGTCGTCGGCGGCGACCTGCGGCCGGGGCAGATGGTTCCCGTTGAGATCCTGCGGCGGCAGGACTACGATCTGATCGGGGTCGTCAGCGATGCCGATGACACCGACTGACCGCACCGGACCGGATTCGGCAACAGGAAACCCAGGATGACTCAAACGACGGAGTCTCTTCAGTCCGACGCCGAAGTCCGCGCCGCCAGACGCCGACGGCCCGTTCGTCTGGGGCGGGAATCGTTCAATCTGCCCAATCTGATCACGGTCAGTCGGCTTCTGCTGGCCGGGATTCTCTTCGCGCTCATCGACAGCGGCCGGCGGCCGCTGCTGAGTGCCGCGCTGTTCGTGTTTGCTGCATCCACCGATTTTCTCGACGGATGGCTGGCCCGCCGCCACGGGCAGGTGACGACGCTGGGACGCATCCTGGATCCTTTCGTGGACAAAATCATCGTGGGCGGCACGTTCCTGTTTCTGCTGACACCCGGGGGAACGGGCAGCTCCGGAGTCACCGCCTGGATGGCCATCATTGTGATCGGCAGGGAAATGTTCGTGTCCAGCCTGAGAGGATTTCTGGAGCAGCAGGGGCGCGATTTTTCTGCCAGCCTGATCGGAAAGATCAAGATGGTTCTCCAGTGTGTCGCTCTGACAGCCGCCCTGCTCTCGCTGGTGCCCGAACTGCGCGGAACCGCACTCCTTGTCGCACGCGACAGTCTGCTGTGGCTGGCTGTGGCGGTGACCATCTGGAGCGGACTGGTGTACATCGTGCGCGGCATCCGGCTGCTGAACGAACCGGCGGACACGGACGGCTGATTTTGCACGGAACCGGATGAACGTGCAGACCGACGGGGCGATTCGGCGGGTTTCCGTTCATCAGGAAACGGGGCTGCAGGCACAGGCCGGATCAGCCGGTATTCATTCCTGATCCGATTCCGGACCAGCGCCACATGCATCGATTTTCGGCCAGTCCGGATACACCGGACGCACCGGAGCATGCCGGTCGTCCGACGGGCCAGGTGCCGGTGGACACTGATCGAGAATCGACTGCAGGAATGCCCGGCAGCGGCGGGCTTCCGCAGGAACCGCGGCCGACAGATCCTGCCGCTCCTCCGGATCTTTCAGCAGATCGAAAAACCGGCCGTCTTCGTACAGGCTGTAACGCTGCGTCCGCACGAACCGACCGGGAGTTTTGTCCCACCACGGCTGGTAATGACACAGCAGCCAGTTTCGGGGGTGGCCGACGCGGCCGGTGAGCTGAGGCCAGAAGCTGCAGCCGTCCAGCGGCTCCCATTCTGAGACGGACATTCCTGCGGCATCGGCCAGAGTGGGGAAAAAGTCGGCGAAGTCGATCAGATCGTCGCACACCGTTCCGGCCGGCACGGTTCCTGGCCACCAGGCGATGAGCGGCACATGGGTGCCGGCATCCGTCAGAGTCCCTTTGCCACCGCGGACCGTGCGCCCGTTCATCTGAAGTGTCAGAGACGTGTGGGTGCCGTTGTCGGTCGTGAACAGCAGCAGGGTACGGTTCTCGAGATTCAGGGACACGATCTGATCGACCAGACGGCCCACGATCCTGTCCATGGCTTCCACCATGGACAGGAAGTTCTGTTTTCTGACTGCCGCGTTCGCGGGTGGTCTGTTGGCATCGTGTCCGCGCGACCGGGTTCCGATGGTCTGTGGGGTGGGGACGAACGGGCTGTGGACCAGCACCATGGGGTAGTAAAGGAAAAACGGTTCACTGCGATGGCGCCGGATGAAGTCGCACGCTGCTTCGCACAGCAGATCGGGACCGTACTGTCCGCGCGTGTCTTTGGATGTCAGCAGGGTGCCGTTTCGATCCAGAACCGGACTCCAGTACCGTTCGCCACCGCCATCCCGGCGCCGCGCTGTGCGGGTGAGCTGCCACAGGAGGTGTTCTTCGAATCCCGCCTGTTGAGGCCGGGATGAGTCATTGGAACCGGGCAGACGATCGTACAGGCCGTTGAGCTGCCATTTTCCGATGACGGCTGTGCGGTATCCCGCTTTGCGCAGCAGATGACCGATCGTGTTTTCGGACGGATCCAGGTATCCGAAGCGGGTGTAGTTTCGAAAGCTGTATCGGCCCGTCATCAGCCGCACGCGGGTGGGCGTGCACAAAGGTGTTGCGAAGCAGTGCGTGAAGCGCATTCCGGCTGCGGCCAGTGCATCGATGCGCGGCGTGCGCACTTCCTGGCCGCCATAACACCCGAATGCTTCCGGACCGGCATCATCCGCCATGATGAGCACCACGTTCGGACGGGCCGGTGTCCGTTCAGGACTATGCGCTGCGGCCGCCGGCAGGCGGACGCTTCCGGCCGTCGTGCACAGAAGACAAAGGACGATCAGGAGACAAAGGGCGATCAGGCGGCGGAACATCGTTTCAGCCCTTCCTGGCAGACTGCATTGGCGAATATCGGGTGCCTGGAAACGCGATGCTGCGGACGCGAAGCGGATCGGTCCGGCCACGGCGGTCTGCGCGCCGAACTGCCGGGACGGAGGGAAACGGTTCATCGTACCGAACGAAACGCCGGTTGCCAGGAATGTCGGATGACGATACGGTTCGCAGCGAACCGTTTTCCGGAACTCTGAGCAGGTGTTGCGCGTGGCCGAATCTGCCCCTCAGCCCCATCCTCCGAAAGAACACGACGGACAGCTTGGCGAGCTGGCATCCACGGCCATCTGCGGCAACGACATCACGTCTTCCTGCCTTTATGTGTCGGCTCTGGCAATCGTCTATGCCGGTCAGATGGCACCGCTGGCGCTGCTGATGGTCGCCGCGGTGCTGTACATGTACCGGTCGATTTATGCCGAAGTGGTCGGCGCTCTGCCGCTCAATGGGGGGGCCTACAATGCTCTCCTGAACACGACCAGCAAGTTCCGTGCTTCCATCGCCGCCTGCCTGACGGTTCTTTCGTACATGGCCACTGCGGTGATTTCCGCTCTGGAAGGCATGCACTACGTGGCCCACATCTGGCCCGAATCGTGGTCTGCGTTTCCCACCTTTGATGCAGCCATCGGTCTGCTGGCTTTTTTCATGGTGCTCACCATCATCGGCATCACCGAATCGGCGGTGGTGGCCATTTTCATCTTCCTGACCCACATGGCCACTCTGGTCCTGCTGCTGCTGGTCGGCGGTGTCTATCTGCTGGAGCACGGCACCGACACCCTTCAGCGCAATCTGAATGAGCCTCTGCCGGTTCATTCGGTCGGATCGTCCGGAACGTCTGCGGATCAGATGGCGGCCGTGGCTTCGGGGCACACGGACACATCGGACCGGGAGGCGGATGAGTCGGCAGAGGCGGAATCTGCACAACCAGGCGGATCGCTGTGGATGGCGCTGTTTTTCGGTTTTTCCGCAGCCATGCTGGGAATTTCCGGATTCGAAAGTTCCTCGAACTTCGTGGAAGAACAGAAGGCCGGAATTTTTCCGAAGACGCTGAGGAACATGTGGGTGGCGGTCAGCATCTTCAACCCGCTGATGGCCCTGCTGGCTCTGTCGCTGGTGGACATGGCCAAAGTGGCTGAACATCAGAATGCCCTGCTCGCGTATCTCGGGGAAGTGGCTGGCGGAACCACCTTTGGACCAACGCTCAGTTTCCTGATTTCCATCGATGCCGCCATGGTACTCAGCGGGGCCGTTCTGACGAGTTTCGTCGGAGTGACCGGGCTGGTGCACCGCATGACGCTGGACCGCTGTCTGCCTCAGTTTCTGCTGAAAACGAACCGCCGAGGCACCGCGCACCGCATCATCATCAGCTTTTTCGTTCTGTGCGTGTCGGTGCTGTTCATCACGCGCGCCGCACGGGATTCTGAACAGATCCGGAAGCTGGCCGGGATCTATACGATTTCCTTTCTTTCCGTCATGGCTCTGTTCGCTCTGGGAAATATCCTGCTGAAGATCAAACGGAGGAACCTGCCGCGGCCCACACGGGCTCCCTGGCCGGCGGTCCTGATCGGACTGACGGCTGTGCTCACCGGTCTGGTGGGGAATGCCCTGCTCGACCCGGCGTATCTGGTCACGTTTCTGGAATACTTCCTGCCGGCGATGGCCGTCATCTGCGTCATGCTGTGGCGGATCGCGCTGCTGAAAATGTTTTTGTCCGTCGTACGCAGCGTGACGGCCGGCATTGTGGGGCCCATGACGCGGCTGGCCAAAGCAGTCCGTGACAAGATCGACGAAATCAATGCGCAGCAGATCGTGTTTTTCACACGAGGCGACAACATTGCCAATCTGAACAACGCTCTGCTGTATGTCCGCCAGAACGAACACACCAACCGGCTCAAGATCGTCACCGTCGTGAACGATCAGGTGCGGGCTCCGGAAAAACTGCGTGAGGAACTGGAGTTTCTCGACCAGGCCTATCCCGAAATCGACATCGAATATGTGGAACTGGAAGGCACCTTCGGACCGGAACTGATTCAGGAGCTTTCGGAAAAATGGAACATCCCGAAGAACCTCATGTTCATCGGATCGCCCGGCGGTCGGCTGCCCTATGACCTGGCGCAGCTGGGCGGAGTCCGCCTGATCATCTGATGCGTCTGGCTGAAATCCGGTTCAGCCGATCGGTGTGCGTTCTGCAGGCAGAACCAGGCAACGGGCCCGTGCCAGGGCTTTGTTCGAAGGCCGTCCTGCCGACTGAAGCCGATTCCTGGTCCTTATCCGAACGTTGCCGATATCCGCTGTCAGACAGTTCGCATTCGGCAAAGGTCTTCCAGACGCAGTGCTGCCTGTTCGCGACATCCTGTGTGATTCAGACAGTCCGGGTTTCTAGGCGCTACCACCACCGCCGCCACCGCCGCCGCCACCACCACTGCTGGCGGCGGCTCCGGGAGGATTGTCGGTGTTGTGCCAGAAGCTGTTTTCACCGTAGTTGAACGAATTGAAGATGACCGGATCATCCCACACTTCACGGCGGGAACCTTCGGATCCACAGCCGTTGCGGCGTCGTCCCAGGCGGTATTCGAAACCGATCCACGATCCGAACCAGTCGCCTTCGGCCACGTAGTTCGTACTGGCATACGCGAACAGTGTATCGCCAACCAGGGCCCGCCGAATGGCCAGATCGACGTAAAGGCTGTCAGGCCTGTTGCGGTACCCCACTGCCGTCTGTACCTGACAGTTGAAGATTTCCTGCGACACGTAAGCGCCGGCAGACGAAACGGCGGTGTGCGGCCAGGCGGGGAGCAGTCCCGCTTTCTGATTCAGCGGTGTTGTGAACAGGACACCGACGGCCGATGTGTCCGATGTGGCGATCCCCGCCTGGCCGCGAAGCTGGCCCAGCCACAGACCGGCGGCCCGGGTGTCATGAAACAGATCGGCAATCAGAGACGCACCGAATCCGTCCAGATCGCTGTTTGGAGCATCGGAGCGGCGCCAGACTCCCAGACTGCCCTGGTACTGGGTTCCGCCGGAGAACTTGTTCACACGACCGGCCCAGTGCATGCCGTGGACATCGTCTGTGGGGAGGATGCCGTCCAGTCCCCATGTTCCGCCGACGTGTGATTCGAACAGTTTGTTGATCTGAGTCATCCCGCCGCGAAATCGTGTGAGCCGTTCGCCGGCCGGTGATGTTTCACCGGCCGCAGCCAGTGGAAAGGGCGGGGCCGCGACGGCGGAGGGAGACCGCAGGCCGGACACGGGCCACAGAAGAATCGTCAGAAGGACCAGGCAGAGGCCAGGTCTGTCAGGCCGACAGCGGCTGCGACGGCTGGCAGCGATTTGAGACGGGAGCGGGACTGAATGCATCATCGGACGTTCCTCCATGAACTGTTGGAGACGGACCGCAAAGTGTCTTCCGTGACGAACCGTCTCCCCCCGCATCGAACAGATCGTGTGGCTCACATCAGCCGTCTTCCGGACGCAACACAGGGTTTCGCGAATGGAGAAACTCCGATTGCCGCCGTTATCGACTGGGCGGACTCTGTGGTTTCTGCCGCACAACCGGTCTGGATGCTCGCCCCGGCGGACAGAAAACGGCCATTTCTGCTGTCCTTGCATTCTTTCCGGCAATGTCTGACAATTTTCGCCCGGTGTGGGTGATCTCCTTTTTCATTCGACGGCGGGACATCACGCATGATACGAGTCGACATGGACTGCTGCGGCCACCGCGCCGCCGGTCGCCGCACCTTTCTGCAGGTGGGGGCCGGAATCTTCGGCGGCCTGACGCTTCCTTCCGTTCTGCGGGCCCGGGAACTCGCACCGCCGTCCGCCTCGGACACATCCGTGATCCTGCTGTGGCTCGACGGTGGTCCCAGTCACCACGACACGTACGATCCGAAACCGGATGCACCGCGTGAATACGCCGGAATCTGGAATCCGATTCCCACGGTCGTGCCGGGAATGGATCTTTGCGAACTTCTGCCGCTGCATGCGAAGATCGCCGACCGTTTTTCGCTCATCCGTTCCCTGCACCACAACACGGGCGACCATTTTACGGGCGGCCACTGGATGCTCACCGGGCATGGCGGTGTCAGCGGCGCGCGGAAAGCCGCCCGCAATCCGTTTTTCGGAAGCATCGCCACCAGTGTCACCGGTCCGCGAAAGCCGGGCATGCCGGCCGGAGTGGCCATTCCGTATGCGATGAGCATCGGGCTGCGGCCGGGATATTTCGGAGCCGGGTATCTGGGAATCGAACACGATCCGTTCCAGACCGGAGGCAACCCGGCGGCAAAGAATTTCCAGGTGCAGAATCTCAACCTGGCATCCGGCCTGTCAGCCGGGCGTGTCCATGATCGGCGGAGGCTGCAGATGCGGCTGGATCAGCTGCGCCGATCGTTCGACGCGGGGCCGATTGCCACATCCATGGACCGCTTCGAACAGCAGGCTGTCGATCTGATCACCGGCCCGAGAGTGCGGGAGGCGTTTGATATCGGCCGTGAAGACGACCGCACACGCGATCGGTACGGACGCAGCACATGGGGACAAAGTGCGCTGCTGGCCAGGCGGCTTGTGGAAGCCGGATCCACATTCGTCACCTGTCACTTCGGCGGCTGGGACACGCACTGGGACCACCAGGGACGGATGGAACAGTACCTGCCCCGTCTGGATCAGACCGTGTACGCTCTGATCACAGATCTGGAAGAGCGGGGACTGCTGGAGCAGACGCTTGTTCTTGTCATGGGAGAATTCAGCCGCACCCCGCGGATGAACGATGGAGGCAACGGCGGGCCGCCTTTGAGCAAAGGAACGCCCGGCCGTGACCACTGGGGACATGCCATGTCCGTGCTGCTGGCCGGCGGCGGCATTCGCGGAGGACAGATCGTCGGATCCACCGACCGGCTGGGAGAAGTTCCGCAGCATCGTCCTCTGCGGCCCGGCGATCTGCACCACACCGTCTTTCGCGTGCTGGGAGTCGACCCGCAGATCACTCTCACCGATCATTCCGGACGTCCGGTGCCTGCCATCGACCACGGGCACGTGATTTCCGAACTCATCTGAAGGAGAACGGGTTCGTGCGGAGCCGCGTGGTGAAGGCCCGCCCGGTGCCTGCGGCCGGCCGCCGGAACCGGTGGTTTCAGGCTGCCGCCCGGAATGGCCCGGTTTTCGGCACGTCCCGTTCTGCTGCGCGGCGGTCGTCCCGGCCGCTCAGTAGCTGAATCCGTTTTTCCGCACGTGGACGTAGGGATCGAATTCGGCCGGATCCTGGTGAGCGGTTGCTCCGGTGATGGTCACCAGATACACGATGTGGTCTCCGGCTTCCATGCGGGATTCCACGGTCCCTTCGAGCGTGGCCATGGCGTCGGTCAGCTGAGGCAGACCGTTGGTGGCCGCGGTCCAGGCGATTCCGTCGAAGGGGTCGGCATCCGGTTCGAATCCTTTGCCGAAGTGACGGAACAGTGACGGATCTTTCTTCCGAACCTGACTGAGCGTCACGGGAGATCCTTCCGAGAGCCAGTCGTTCAGATAGCGGGACCGATTCACGGCGACTGTGACCTGCGGGGGATCGAACGAGGCCTGCTGCACGAAACTGGCCAGCATGCCGGTCCGTTTTCCCTGCCCGTCGCCGGCGACCAGAATGAATACTCCGCTGGGAACGCGGCCCAGAATGGGAGCCAGTTTTTCCTGCATCTGTTCAGACAACGAATCTGTCATGGAATCTCTCAGCCGGAATTTCCAGGAGTGTTGGTTTCGCCACGGCAATGTAATGAAGAACACGGTTCCGATGCGAGCCCGCCGGTGCGATTCCTGAATTCCGCCGATGGCCGGTTCCGTGTCATCGATATCCGGGAAAATTCTGAGCGGTTCTGGTGGTTCGTGCCGAACCCGGAAGGCTGCATTCGGATCGCCGAGAGCTGTCCGGTACACTGTCTTCGGCGGACCGGATCGGAAGGGGAGACCACCTGTTGCAGAATCTGCGGCGTGTGCGCATGAAAGTCACCGGCCAGGTGCAGGGTGTCGGGTTTCGGCCGTTCGTGTGGAACCGAGCTGCACATCTGGGGCTCACGGGATTCGTCCGCAATGAATCGACGGGCGTGGTGATCGAGATTCAGGGACCGGATGACGATGTCAGGCGTTTCGTCGATGATTTCTCCGAACATGTGCCACCCCTGGCCGTTGTCCACCGCATCAGCACAGAAGACCTTCCCTGCCGGAAGGACGATCGTTTCCGTATTCTCGACAGCACCGTGTCCGCCGGCGGCAGCACTCCGATCGCACCGGACATCGCTCCCTGTGACGACTGTCTGCGGGAACTGCATGACAGCCGGAACCGGCGCTTCCGTTATCCGTTCATCAACTGCACGAACTGCGGACCGCGATTCACCATTGTGAAAGACATCCCCTGGGATCGTCCTCAGACGACGATGGCGGCCTTCACCATGTGTCGACGCTGTCAGCAGGAATACGACGATCCGGCGGACCGCCGGTACCATGCTCAGCCCAACGCCTGCCCCGACTGCGGCCCGACCGTGTGGTTTCTGGACGATCCGGAATCGGCCGCCTGGGATGCTCCTGGCGAAAGTGTGCCCGTCGGCGAAGCGGCGATCACGGCCTTCGCCGGCGCCGTGCGTCGCGGACAGATCGTTGCCGTCCGGGGCATCGGCGGTTTTCATCTGGTCTGCGATGCCCGAAACGCGCGTGCGGTGGCTGTTCTGAGGGAACGAAAGCGGCGTCCGGCCAGGCCGTTCGCCGTCATGATGGCGAATCTCGCACAGGCCGCCCGGTTCGTGGAAATCGATGATCACGAAAGCCGCCTGCTGGGCAGTCGCGAACGTCCCATCGTGCTGCTGAAAAAACGGACCGATTCGCAGGCCGATCACCTGCCCGATGTGCTGGCTCCGGCAAACCCCTGTCTGGGAATTCTGCTGCCGTATTCGCCGCTGCACGAGCTGCTGATCGAATCGGTCAGTCCGCTTCTGATGACTTCCGGAAACCTTTCGGATGAACCGATCGTCCGCACCGGGAACGAAGCCCGTGCCCGGCTGACCGGACTGGCCGATGCCTTTCTGCTGCACAACCGCGATATCCATGTGGTCTGTGACGATTCGGTTGTTCGCAGTGTCGATGACACGACTCTTCCGATCCGCCGTTCCCGCGGGTACGCCCCCATGCCGCTGCGGCTGCGTGACGGCGGACCAGGAGTCCTTGCAGCCGGCGGGGAGCTGAAAACCACTCTGTGCGTGACGAAAAATGATTATGCCTGGCTCAGTCAGCACATCGGTGACACGGAAAATCCGGAAACGCTGGCCGCTTTGCACCGCGCAGCAGACCACTACCTGAAACTGTTCCGGATCGATCTGCAGGCGGTGGCTGCCGATCTGCACCCGAACTACCTGTCGTCTCAATGGGCCGAACGGTTTGCGGCAGAACGCCGTGTGCCCCTGATTCGCGTGCAGCATCATTTCGCTCACGCCGCTTCCCTGATGGCCGAACATCGCCATCCGGGGCCTTTGATCGCATGCTGCTTCGACGGCACCGGATACGGAACGGACGGCACGATCTGGGGGGGAGAGTTCCTGCTGACGGACGGAACTGCGTTTGAGCGGGCTGCTTTTCTTCGGCCGTTTCCGCTGCCGGGCGGCGATGTGTGCGTGCGCCGGCCGTGGCGAACAGCACTGGCACTGCTGCATGCGTCCGGTTGTTCGTGGGACGATCGTCTGCCATGCGCGGCCTGCGCACCGGACGCCCATCGGCGTCTGCTGCGACAGCAGCTGGAACGATCACTCAACTGTCCGCTCACCAGCAGCGCCGGGCGGCTGTTCGATGCAGTCGCATCGTTGATCGGCCTGCGCCACGAAGTGTCCTATGAAGCGCAGGCAGCGATGGAACTGGAAGCGGCCGCCCACGATGCGGTCGACAGCGAAACGTCCGGTTCCTGGCAGTTCGGGCTGACCGGTTCGGAACCGATCGAAATCGACTGTCGGACCCTGCTGATGCTGCTGGCCGAAGACGTGCTGCGCGGCACGGAACCGCGCCGTCTGGCCGCCCGGTTTCATCTGGCGGTGGCCGACATGATTTGGAATGTCTGCGTGCGTCTGCGGGAACGGTCGGGGTGGAAGACCGTGGGACTGACCGGCGGCGTCTTTCAGAATGTTCTGCTGCTGCGCCTTGTTCAGCAGCGGCTGCGGCGAAGCGGCTTCACGGTTCTGACGCATTCGGTCGTTCCGCCCAACGACGGCGGTCTGGCGCTGGGGCAGGCTGTGATCGCCCGCCGGCAGGTCGTTTCAGGAGACTGAATCGGCGAGAAGTCGCGTCATCGGTCCGGCGGCATTCTGTCGGCTGCCGTTTCTCTGTCCCGGCCGGCGGAGACCGGCAACCGGCGCGCTTCGTTCTTTTGGCATCCGGATGCATCACCGGAACGATGCCCGTGTCCGCATGTTCCGCTTTCTTCGTTCAACGGCTTTATGCGTGCGTCATGCCGGCTGACGGGCAGCGTCCGAAGCCGTGTCGGCTGCCGGTGCCGACGCGTTCTGGGAACGGTGGAGATTTCCGGAAAAGACGTTCACGCGTTCGGTCACCCGCATGGCAATCTGGTTGGCCAGCAGCGGGCCCAGAAGTCCGAGGGAAATGAGCATGAGGACGAGCATTTTGAACAGCGGCAGACGGGAACCCGATTCGGCGTTGCCAGGATCCATGGTGACCACCAGCAGCATACAGCTCACCAGCGGCACGACCGCGGCCGCCAGACGAGCCCATCTCAGGTCGCGGACATAGTTTCGGAATTCCCGGTCGATGCGGACGGACGGCAGACGCTGAGGAAAGAGCCAGTGCCGCGGCCAGCAGACCGATGCCCCGTACCAGGCCAGAGCCAGAAACGAATACGTGGTGGCCAGCAGGGCGCAGGTGAGAAAGTTGAGTGTGAAATGGACGGATGCCGGCAGCAGTTCCACTCCGGCCAGCAGACGCAGGCCGGCCGGAAAAAACACGATGCCGGGAAGCCACCCGGCCGCGGCGATGATCAGCATCTGATAAGGAAGCCCCACGGCCGTGCGGCGCTGATGGGATTCCTGATCTTCCGATTCGCAGGGACGCATGCGGATGGCATCCAGAGACGACGACACGAGACGCCGGACCAGGAACACGGCGAAGGGCCATACGAGCAGATTGTAGGCGAGCGTGAGCTGAGTGAATGCGTTCATCAGAGGCGTGTGGGCCTGTGCGGACGGTGTCACCGGCAGGTCGCTGACACGCACTGCGTTGTAGGTGATGTTGACGACGCTGGCGACCACATGCGGAGCGAATCCGATGGCTGCGAATGTTTTCAGAGGGTGCCGGGCGGCGAAGGCCAGCAGCGGATGCTGCATGGCATCGTGGACTTCGATCTGCCTGAGAAGGCGGCAGCCATGCAGTTCCCGGCTGAGCTGTTCGGCGGACGCCGTACGCTGGTCGGGATCCGGCTGCGTGGCGCGGCGAATGACAGACTGCAGGGACATCTGTGAGGCAGTGGGGGCCGGCAGCGTGAAATCCGGAGGACCGCTGCGCATTTTCCGCAGACGCCGCACAGCCGCAGTGCGGCTGTCCTGGTCCGATCCGTCCGATCTGTCCGATCTGTCTGAAGCGGCCGGTTCGGCAAACAGGGGAACGCGTCCGGTGATCATCCGGATCAGAATGAGACAGACGCTGTACAGATCGGCCGGCGGTCCGACCTGGATGTCCGGGTTCTGAGAATGTTCGAATGCCATCAGATGTTCCGGAGCCATCCAGGCAAGTGTGCCGCCGATGGTTGCCCGTTTTCCGTCTGCGGGCTGCGATTCTTCCGCCAGATTGAAGTCGACCAGAAGCGGTCGTCCGGAAATGTTCAGCAGAACGTTGGCCGGTTTGATGTCACGGTGCAGAATCCCGTGGGTGTGCGCATAGTGCAGTCCGGCGGCCAGCTCGGCGGCCAGAAAACAGGCTGCCTGCTGATGATCCATCTGGCGCAGACGTTCCCGCACCGCGAAGTCATCGGGACGGATTTCCACGACGGAACCGGAATGCCGGTCGATGCAGTCCAGCAGATCCGATCCCGACCAGCGGGTGTCCGGTCCGGATTCCGTGAGTTCTTCCAGCGCCGTCTGTAAAGTCGGTCCCGGCACGAACTGCATGGTCAGCAGACGCAGTTTCTGCTGCGGATCGATCTGTTCCGCATACACCTGAACGATGTTGGGGTGTTCCAGACGCGCCATGCGGCGTCCTTCGTTGCCCAGATCACGCGTGATCTTCAGCGCCACCAGGCGATTCAGAGACAACTGCAGCGCCAGATACACGGTGGCGAAAGCTCCTTTTCCCAGAACGCGCTGAATCTGATAGTCATCGATGACCGTCCCCGCGGCCAGATTCTTCGGGTCGACCGCCGGAACTGCAGGAGCATCGGCCGCCGGCAGGCTGGGGATCGGTCCCAGGGACCACGGGGCATCGACGGACGATCGGCTCAGCGCAGACGGAGAAGTGATCGATGCGTGATCTGCAGCGGACGCCTGGTCCGCTGCGGAAGAGTCTTCGGAAGTGGGGGCGGACGCATCGGCCGGCGGAACAGCGGATTCCGATGCTGTCGGCGTGTCCGGCCGGGACTGCGGAGATTTTCGGGGCGATCTCGACATGGCTGCTGCCGATCCCGGTTGATGTCCACACGGACCGACTGTCGACCCGAAGGAACCATGGATTCGGATCACGGTCCGTTCCCTTCGGGCCGGCAGGCATCGGCCGGCACGGGACAGACGGCCGCTGGCGAGTCTAATCGTTTTCTGCCGGAATCAGAATCTCGCCATCATCAATTTCGACCCGGCATTCCGGCAGGCTGTTCAGAAACAGCCGTCCGTACGGTCGGGTCAGAACCCGTGGGTCGAGAATCACGACGCGGCCCGAGTCCTGGCGGGACCGGATGAGGCGACCGAAGCCCTGTCGCAGACGGATGATGGCTTCCGGAATCTGAAATTCGCGGAACGGATTTCCGCCTCGTTCCCGAATGGCTTCCAGGCGGGCTTCGAGCAGCGGGTGGTCGGGGACGCCGAACGGCAGCCGCGTGATGATGACATTCTGCAAAGCGTCTCCAGGGACATCGATGCCCTGCCAGAAACTGTCCGTGCCGAACAGGACGGCCCGGGAATCCTTCCGAAACCGGTCCAGCATGGCCGAACGCGGCAGGCGGTCTCCCTGGATGTACAGTGTCAGCTGGTTCCGGCGGCACCATTCCTGCAGACGACGGGCACAGAACTGCAGCATGCCGTAGCTGGTGAACAGGACGAATGCCCGACCTTCCGTATCCAGCAGATGCCGCTGAATGCGCGGCAGGCAGGCTTCCTGAAAGGCGGCCGCTTCGGATCCCGGGTCCGGCAGATTGCGGGTGAGAATCAGGCGGGCCTGCCGCATGTAGTCGAAGGGGCTTCCGTGCCGGCTGTCGCGGCCGTCCGTCAGACCGATGCGGGAACGAAAAAATGCGAAGTCTCCGGATCCGGTCGACAAAGTCGCACTGGTACAGATCACCGACGACACTTCATGAAACAGATGGTCCCGAAGAATCGGACCGACCTCGATCGGGGCACTCATCATGGTCATCAGGCGGCGCGCCCCGGACCGCTCGATCCAGTAGACGCTGTCGTCCCGGTCCTGCCGGCACCAGGAATCCAGACAGTCCGCCAGAAACTGACACCGGTCTGCCGCCCCGGCCAGTTCGGTCTGATCGTCTTCCCGGAGAAGCCGAAGGGAGGCCGATTCGAGCTGAGCCGACAGTTCCCGGAGCCGTCCGGACAGCAGGCAGGGGATTTCTACCGGCTGCCGGATTCGGCCGCTGGATTCCGCGTGCCGACGACACCAGTCATCCAGTTCGGGAAAGAACTGGTGACAGGCCGTCCGTGCGGAGATCACGGTCTGCTGGATATCTGTGAGCTGATGGATGGCCAGCAGCCCTCTGCCCGTGGTCGGGTTGTACAGGCGGTTGAGCAGATACAGGAAGCGGCCTTCCGACAGCGACAGACCCAGATGCCGGGCCGCAACCGATTCCACTGTGTGGGCCTCATCGAGAATCACCGTGTCGTAGTCCGGCAGAATGCGGGCGCCTTCTCTTCGCAGACTGAGGTCTGAGAAAAACAGGGCGTGATTGACAATGAGCAGATCGGCGTTCCAGACACGGCTGCGGGCTCGATAATAAAAACAGTCGGCATGGTGCGGACACTTTCCCCGCAGGCAGTCGCCGTCGTCACTGACGACTTCATCCCAGACGGCCGGCTGCGGCCGGAACGGCAGATCGGCGCGGCTGCCGTCGGTTGTCTGCCCGGCCCACCGGCCGATCCGGCGCACTTCGGTTTCCCCGTCGCTGTCGAACAGGGATTTTCCGGTCAGCCGGGTCAGAGCCCGTTTCGTCCGCCGCAGACTCACATAATTGCCGCGTCCCTTGACCAGAACAGCAGAAAACTCCACCGGCAGCACGGCCTGCAGAAAGGGAATGTCTTTCGAAATGAGTTGTTCCTGGAGACTGATCGTGTGGGTGGAAACCACGATGCGCCGGCGTTCCGCCGAGGGTCGCGACGGGTTTCCCCGGGTGTGCAGAATCGCCGGCACCAGATAGGCGAAACTTTTTCCGACTCCTGTCCCCGCTTCGGCTGCCAGATGGTGCTGGTGTTTCACGGCCTGTTCGATTTCCCGGGCCATTTCCACCTGCTGCGGCCGCCATTCGTATTCGGGCAGCCGCCGGGCGATGGATCCGTCGGGGCCGAGCACATCGTCCACACAGACAGGCTGATCGGTCACGCCCGGGCTTCCTGGGGTGTCGGGGATTCCGACCGGTGAATCGTCAGAAGAGCGATGTCATCCGGCAGGGAATCGCCCGCGTGCTGCTCCAGCAGATCACTGGCGAGCTGGCGACAGAAGTCGGTGGCACTGCGCCGACAGGCTGCACGAATCATTTCGTGGATGTCGCTTCGAGACACCAGGCAGCCGTCACGGCGCGTGATGCGGGAAATGCCGTCAGAACACAGCAGAAGCTGTTCGTCGGGTGCCAGCCGCATTTCGAATTCCTGGTAGGCATCGCGCGGAGCACCGATGGGCGGGCCGGACAGGCCGTCTTCAGTAATCGACCGGACGCGGTCGCCCGTGACATGGAAAACCAGACAGTGGCCGGCTACGGAGATCGTCACGGTGCCTCGCTGCGGGTCGACGACGGCGACGCAGACCGATGTGAGAACGGGCACTTCCGACATGCGCGTCCGCAGATCCTCTTCGGCCCGGCGGATCGTTTCGCCCGGTGAGGCGGATGCCAGCAGAGCCCGCGTCATCACGCTGGCCATGGCCGCCATGAGCCCGGCGGCTTCCGGGCCGCGTCCGGGCACGTCCAGAATGAAACAGGCCTGGCGTCCGTCGTTCAGACGGACGTAATCGATCAGGTCGGCTGCCATCGCCGGAACGGTGAGAAGCTGATGACGCAGACGAAACCCTTCTACCTGAGGAGCCCGAACCGGGGCGATGTTCTGACGCAGATTCACCACCGTGTCCGCCGCGGAAACCGGAAGCTGCGGTCGGGCTTCTCTTTCAATCGCCTTCACGGTTTCCAGTTGACAGGCGATGGTCCGGGCCAGGCAGGCGAGCCGTTCCACTGACTGCTGATCGAACGACGAGACGTCTCGACTGTCCATCTGAATGACGGCTTCGGCCGGTGAACCGCCAACGGACAGGGGAACACACAACACAGTGCGCAGCGGCAGTTCCCGCGGTCCGTGGATTCCATGTTCGTGACAGGCCAGCGCTGTTCCGGACCGCAGCACTTTTGTCACAACGGGCACACTCAGCCGCACCGGCAGTTCCGGATGACGACGGCCGGTGGCTTCCACAAGGAGTTCCGGTTCCTGGGGATCCTGAATGACGACGGCCACCGTATCGGCCGCAGGAAACATCTTCAGCAGACTGTTGATGGTCCGCTTCAGAATTCCCGACCGGGACAGCGTGGTTTTCAGACGTTTCTGCAGCGACAGGACGGAAGCCAGTGCCGCTTCGGCATGCTGAAGCGGACGAGGCTGTCCGTCGGGGCCGACCACAGGAAAGCGGGCGATGACTGCTGCATCCGGCACCGATTCACCGACACTCCGCACCGGAACCCGATCGCCCCGGCGGACTGTGATCGGAACATCGAACTTCGTCTGCAGCGAACTCTGTGCCGACACCGACACGGTGTCGGTCATCGCCGCGGGCGTCACAGGAGGAGGCGGCGCGGTGTCGGATGGAGCATTGGCGAGGTACAGAAACTCCAGAGACGATATCGTGATGCGATCGCCGTCGTGCAGAGGAACGGCTTCCTGAATCGTCAGGCCATTCACCTGAGTTCCGTTGCGGCTGTCCAGGTCTTCAATGACGTGCCGCCCGCGCGATCGAAAAATGCGGGCGTGATGCCGGCTGACGTCGCGACAGTCCAGCAGCAGTTCGCAGTCGGACTGGCGTCCGATGCGCATCGAATCGCGATTGAGCGGCACTGTGGGATTGGGAAGCGGCCCTGTTGTCTGCCGAAGAACAGCCATGCAGTCAGAATCTCAATTCCGCTTTCGCTGACCGATTTTCGATCGAATCGGCCCGCGCTGTGTGACCGTGAATCATTCCCCTGGAACAGCCCCGCGGCCGGCTGCCGAAATGTGGCATCCTGTCCCGCCGCATGCGGCTTTCCCGGAAACCGGGCACAGTTTACGTCGGATCGTTCTTCTTCCGGTATCTCTTCTGCCCGTTTTTCGCACAAAAGAAGACAGGTTCGTCCAATGCCAGGTGAACGGGCCACCGAATGCCGCCTGTTCACCAGGGCTTTCAGGCCATTTTCATCTTTTCTCGTTTTTCCCCGGCAACCGCATCCAAAAGCGGTGTTCAGCAGGACGGTGGTCCGGTCTGTTGCCGTTGGTTTTCGGAAACCGGCGGAGCGGCTGCCCGTGAACCTGGGGAAAACCCTCAGCGAGGACTTGCTTCCGGTGGCGATCACCGGAAGATTTGTGACCGGTCGCTGCTGCTGTCGGAGCGGCAGGAACCGGGTTGTTTATTCAGATCAGTCGGTGTGCCGTTTCCATGTCTCAGACTGTCGCATCATCTTCTGCTTCAGAGCTTCAGGAACAGATCGCCCGGAAGGAGGCGGTTGTCGGAGTCATTGGTCTGGGTTACGTGGGGCTGCCGCTGATCAGCGCATTCACCAGCGCGGGGCTGCGCTGCATGGGCTTCGATGTCGACGACAGCAAAGTGCAGTCTCTGGCCGCCGGAGAAAGTTACATTCAGCACATTTCCAGCCGGCAGGTTCAGGACTGGAACGAGCGAGGAATGCTGGATGTGACGGCCGACATGAGCCGTCTGAAGGAACCGGATGTTCTGCTGATCTGCGTTCCCACCCCGCTGAACGACAGCCGGGATCCCGATCTGCGGTATGTGGAAGGGACCGCAGAAGCGATTGCAGCGGTTCTGCGGCCCGGTCAGCTTGTCATTCTGGAAAGCACCACCTATCCCACGACCACCCGCGATGTCATGGTGCCGATTCTCGAAAAGAATCCCGCCGGGCTGAAGTGCGGGCAGGATTTTTTCGTCGCCTACAGCCCCGAACGCGAAGATCCCGGAAATCCCGACTACACGGCCGCCGGAATTCCGAAGGTGGTGGGCGGCCACGACGAAACCAGCCGCGACCTGGCCTGCGCCCTGTATGCACATGCCATCGTTCAGGTGGTTCCCGTGGCGAGCACGGAGGCTGCGGAGGCCTGCAAGATTCTGGAAAACACATACCGGGCTGTGAACATCGCCCTGGTCAACGAACTGAAGATGCTGTTCGACCGAATGGGCATCGATGTCTGGGAAGTCATCAGCGCGGCGGCGACGAAACCGTTCGGCTTTCAGGCATTTTATCCCGGACCCGGTCTGGGCGGACACTGTATCCCCATCGACCCGTTCTATCTGACCTGGCTGGCCCGTCGCCAGGGCATGTCCACGCGGTTCATCGAGCTGGCCGGCGAAGTCAACGCGTCCATGCCCCGCTACGTCATCGATCGGCTGTCGGAATTTCTGAACGAACAGGCGAAGCCGATTCGAGGCAGCCGCATCGCCCTGCTGGGAGTCGCTTACAAGAAGGATGTGGACGACCCCCGCGAAAGCCCGTCCTTCGAACTCATTCAGCTCCTGAAGCAGCGGGGAGCCGAACTGACGTACAACGATCCGCATATCCCCGAACTGCCGCGGATGCGGCACTACGACCTGGAACCCATGGTCAGTCAGGAACTGACGCCGGAATATCTGCAGCGCCAGGACTGTGTGCTGATCGCCACCGATCATTCCGCCTACGATTATGACGAAATCGTTCGCCATGCCCCGCTTGTTCTGGACACCCGCAATGCCACCGCCGGCGTTGTTCAGGGACGCGAAAAAATTCGCCGCGCCTGATGGGGCCGGCACGGTGCGGTTGCCGGATCGTCAGTGGATGTCCCGGCCGGTCAGTTCCTGCTCGATGCGGTCCGCCTGAAACCCCACTTCAACGACGCTGCGGCGAATCTCTTCCGCTTCCACGGTCCCTCGGGGATACGTGTCGATCATGACGAAGCAGGGCTCCCCGTCGATGTCACGAATGGACAGACCGCCGTGCAGGACGGCCGCATTCAGTCTCAACGCACGCTCATAAAACGTCTTTTCCGCCCGGCAGCAGATGCTGTAAATGAGCAGAAGACGCTGCCCGGGACGGTGGTCGCTGGTCGTCACCCGGACGGACTGAGCACGCCCGTCGGGCAGTGTCAGACGCACTTCAAACCCGTCGGCGGCGGGCCGGATGGCCGCCTGATTCACATCACGAAAGGCATCGCGGACCAGCATTTCCAGGTCCTGAGTGCTCCCCAGAACGGACTGCAGAAGCTGACTGCCGGCCGTGCCGTCGGCGGGGCGGTTGTCCGCAGAACGGGCCAGCAGCATGGACACGCATTCGGCGATGTCCAGAGGCACTTCCGGACGAATCTCACGCACCGGCACGTACTGTCCGGCAAGAATGCGATGCATCAGTCCCGTCAGGCTGTCGGCTTCGAAGGGCGGCCGGCCGGTCAGCATCAGGTAGTAACAGACTCCCAGAGCGAACATGTCGGAAGCCTTTGATACCGGACCGCCCTCAAAGATCTCCGGAGC
>WFTL01000071.1 GCA_015485495.1 Planctomycetaceae bacterium | reverse complement strand
GCATGGGCGGAGCGACAGCGTCCGTGTTACGGGTCACGAAAATGCCCCTGATGCATGCATGTCGTCCGGACACTCGAGAACACTTTTCAGAGTCTCCCCCAGTTCACGGATGGTGAACGGTTTTTCCAGATACGCCGTCCGTCTGTCGGATTGTCCCGTTGGTCGCTGATCCGTGTATCCGGACATCAGAACCACACCGGTGTCAGGATATTCCCGACGGACCTGCGTGGCCAGTTCTGCCCCCTGCAGGTTTCCGGGCATGACAACGTCCGTCAGCACGGCATTGATCCGGCCGGATTTCCGCAGAACCCGCAGGGCCTCCAGTCCACAGTCTGCCGAAATGGTGCGAAATCCGAGCACTTCCAGCTGCTTCAGGATCACCGTCCGCACGCGGTCATCGTCTTCGACAACCAGCACGGTTTTTTCTGAAGGACCGGACGGCGTTCCGATTTCAGATGAAACGGATCTCGCTGTCGGTTCCCGTGAGGCGGCGTCTGAGTTCGGCGATTCGGTTCTGTTGGAAACAGGGAGATAAAGGGACACCGTACAGCCGGCTCCGGGACGACTGGTGATGACGGTCTGTCCGCCGGACTGTTTGACGAATCCGTATACCATCGACAGTCCCAGTCCGGACCCGGCTCCGGACGGTTTGGTCGTGAAATACGGATCGAATGCCCGTTCCAGCACGGTCGGTTCCATGCCCTGTCCCGTATCGGACACACGAATCACGGCAAAATCCTGATTCACATCGGGCCGATGCAGAGATTCCGGGAGGTTTTCTTCTGAGACGCGTGACGTGGAAATCGTCAGAGTTCCCCCGTCGGGCATGGCATCGCAGCTGTTCAGAACCAGATTCAGGAGGCTGTTTTCCAGTTCGGCCTGATCGATCACCACGAACAATGGCTGTTTGTGAAGCCGCAGCTCAATGACCGTTGTTTCCGGAATCGTCCGTCTCAGCAGACTGTGCCAGCTGCGAATCACGTGATTGATGTCGAGGCGCAGCGGGTTGAGCGGGGCGCGGCGGCCAAACGCCAGAAGCTGTCGCGTCAGCTGGGCTCCGCGCGTGGCGGCAACAGACGCATGCTGAACGTACTCCGCGAGCAGCGGAGATTTCAGTCGACGCCGAAGCAGTTCCAGATTTCCCGAGATGACGGCAAGAAGATTGTTGAAATCGTGGGCCACGCCGCCGGTGAGCTGACCAACAGCTTCCAGCTTCTGCCGATGTCGAGCACGCGATTCCGCTTCCCGCTCACGGGTCACATCTTCGAAAATTCCGATGCAGCAGGCCCCGCAGTTGTCCGCTGCGGGAAGCATCTCCAGAGTGACGCGGCACCATACCGTTCGTCCTCCGGATAATCGGAACGGCTGTTCCTGCGCACCGCTGCGCAGTCCCCGTTCGACAAAATCCGACCACTCCAGATGCTCTCCCGGGCGAACATTCAGAAAGGATGCCAGAGACGCATTCCGGATCTGATCCTTACTGACCTCCAGGCATTTCCGCAGCGCATCATTGCTCATCAGGACGCGACCGGAGCTGTCTGTGACTGCAATTCCCACAGGAGCCAGTCGGAACAAAGTGCGAAAACGCTCTTCGCTTTCCTGGATCGCCGCTGCCCATGCTTTTCGTTCCGTGACATCGCGTACAACGACCTGAATACACAGTCGTTCCTGATAGACAACAGCGGCGCCCGTCAGTTCCACGTGAATGTGGGTTCCATCCAGTCGCTGCAGAACAGCTTCGCAGGGGGGAATGATGTCGTTGTTTTCGCGAATGGCCCGAAAACGTGCCGACAGGCTGGCCAGTGACTCCGGATCGACCAGTGTCCTGAAGTCCAGATTCATAAGCTGTTCAGCCGAATCGGCCCGCAGCAGCCACACGGCCGCATTGTTGGCAAACAGCAGCTCTCCGCCATCAAAGACACCAATGGCGTCGCCGCATGTTTCCACGAGCCGGCGGAACTGCTGCTCCTGCTGTTTCAGAGCATGCGCCATCTGGCGTTCCGTGGTGATATCCATTGCCACGCAGTCCCAGGTGACCGTACCGTCCGGTTGCTGTGTCACACGAGCAGCAGCCTGCACCCACCGAATACGTCCCTCTCCAATCAGTCGTCCTTCCCAGTTCCAGTCGCTGCTGTTGCGAATACTGTTCTCAATGATGACCCGAAATCTCCATCGGTCTTCCGGGTGGACTCTGCGGAAAACGCACTCCGGGTCGGACCGGAGTTCTTCGGCAGTCAGACACAGCATCGCCAGTGCCGTGTCACTGATGTACGGCACTTCGAACATGCCATCATGAGAAACGGAATACTGGCAGATCCCGCCTGGAATGTGATCTGCCAGGTGACGCAGACGTTCCGTGGTTTCCCGGAGTTTCTGTTCCGTATCGCGAATGTCGGTGATTTCGTAAGCGACCACTCGCACCAGACGCCGTCCGCTTATCGTATCAACAGGCTGAAGGATGGTGCGGAACCAGCGAGGACCATTCGGCAGCTCGATCAGATCTTCATAAACCTGTTCGGTTCCGGTCTGCAGAACGGACATCAGCCGTTGCTTTGAGATTTCCTTGCGCTCGGGCAGCAGATCCTGCAGCAGTCGTCCGCGGAGAGCTTCCGGTGTTGATTCCACATTGGCCGCACCGGTGGTGTTCACACAGAGGATGCGCCCGTCTTCATCCAGAATCAGCACAGGAACAATCGGCTCCAGGAGCCTCAGATAGTCCTCCGCTGACACCTGCAGCAGTGTGTTCAGTTCCCGTGACTCCGACGATGTTTCTGTCAGAAACAGAACCCACACGGCAGCTCCGTTCCACTGCAGGCGACGACAGCAGAAGTCCACGGGAAGACCGGCCTTCCCAGGCCGGCTGACAAACCCCGACATTTCCCGCGGGGATTCGGTCAGCCTGAGCGGTTTTTCGAATTCATCTCTCAGCAGATCCCCTGTCTGCTGAGCCTCGAGAGAACCACTTCGTGACTGTGTCAGGTTTTGTCCCAGCAGTGTCTGCGCCGGATCATTGCAGTACAGCACAGCCGTCGGCTTCCCTGTTTCGTCTGCCTGGCAGACGACAACCGGTGTGCCGACCGCATCGTACAGGTCTGACCAGGAAACGGTGTCCGCATCAGCGCCGGCCGACGTGTTCTCTACAGTTCGCAACGGCATCGTGAAATCAGCAGGACTGCCGGCAGCCGGAAACGTCGACGGATTTGGCCGGATTCCGGTGCCGAGTGACGGGATTTTCTGATGAATATCGTAGACACAGGCGAATTGTCAGGCAAAGGAACGGGGGCATCCGCTCATTGGTCGTCATGCTGCAAGGTTGAGGGTTTTCCAGAAGGTGTGCCAATTTTTGTTGAGGTCCTGGGCACGGAGCGCGGTGATGGCGGTGGCTCCGTGGGGAGTCCAGTGCATGCCGGGGCCTTTCAGCCGCATGCCCACGAGTTATTTCGCCGTCGATTCGATCATTCCGGTGCCGATCTGCCAGCCGTTGGCCCGATACGCGGGATAGTCGGTTTGATCCAGACGCGGCTGCACGGAGCGGATGAGCGCTTCCAGAGCCTGCCGTTTCCTGCCGCGTCGCGAGGCCCGCTCTTGCAACAACCAGGCCAACAGGCCTTCGCCCTCCTGATGCCGCAGCCGCTCCAGAGCCGCAGCGACCCAGGCCTGGATGGCGTCCTGTTCGGTGTGCAGAGTCTTGCCGCATGTCCACACGTGTTCGCTGGCGTGGTACCAGTCGAGAACGGGCGAAGCGTCGGCGAAGTACCTCTGATGGATGGTCCAGCACCACTCGGCCCTGTCGGCGGCAAAAATCTTGGCTCTCCGCGGATTCATGAGCGCCGGGTTGAAAAATGTGGAAATGCCGGTTTGATCGGTGGTTGTAGCAACGCCATTCGATCAGCCAGGCCGGCATGTCCACGAGCGTATTCTATCGGGCACTGGGGATTCATGGCTACAAACACCAGTCGATTCGGGAGCAGGATGGCGGAATTGTGATCCAGGTGC
>WFTL01000070.1 GCA_015485495.1 Planctomycetaceae bacterium | reverse complement strand
GAAGAAACGAAACAGACGCCGCCCGCCGGCGGCAACGTGATATTCCTGCTGAGAGTACGTTCCGCGGTCGGACCTCCGGCCGACCGCGGAACGTACTCTCAGCAGGAATATCACGTTGCCGCCGGCGGGCGGCGTCTGTTTCGTTTCTTCCGTCTGCAGCCGGCAGCGGTCGACGGGAAAGAATCCAGGCCGATGCCGACGGTCGTCTGCTTCATGGGGCACGGAAAGGTCGCGCAGATTCTCAGCGAACCGGACAGCTATCAGCATGCCTGTGCGGCGCGCTTCGCGCAGCGGGGGTATCTGGTATTCGCCATGGAAAACGTCGGGATGGAACCGAATGTCGACAGGCATCTGGAACTGGACCGTGTTCTGCGGCTGGATGGATACGGCTGGTACAGCCTGCTCTTCGCGCATCAGCTCATTCTGCTGGATCACGTGTTTTCCGATCCTCTGGTCGACGGCGAACGAGTGGGGACCACGGGAGTTTCGACAGGCGGTCTGCTGGCTCTGTCGGCCATCGCCCTGGACCCGCGCGTGCGGGCGGCGTCGATTCAGGGGATTTTCGGCAGTATGCGCGTGTCCTTTATTCGGGATCGTCGGCAGCACTGTTCCTGTGGAGCGATTCCTGGACTGCTTCCCGAATTCGATCTTCCGGAACTGGCTCTGCTGGCTTCACCCCGTCCTCTGCACATTTCCAATGCGGCAGGCGACGGGTTTCGTCCGGACGAAGCGAAGCGGTGCATCGACCGCATCGCTCCTTATTATGCGAAAACAGGGGGCCTGGAGCCGGTCTTCACGGTTCCGAAAGGCCGTCATGAGTATCATTTCGAATCCGCTCGATCGTTTTTCGAAAGGACGATCGGACCTCCGACACCGTAGAAACGCCCGGGCGGCCGGTGTTCTTCCGGGATGACTTCCGGAACGACCGCGGGACGGTGCGTTCCGGAAAAATGATTCAGCGGTTCAGGGAAATCCGGGGCCGGAAGCGCGCTGATCTGAAATGAACAACGCGACAGGAAATGGAAAGAGGTTCGATATGTTTCACCGTTTTCGAGTCTGCCATGCAGGCTGTCTGCTGGTTGTCTGTCTGATCGGGGCGCCGGCCGATGCCCAGGGGCGTGATCGCTGGACCCCGGAACAGGCGAATGCCTGGTACGAACAGCAGCCGTGGCTGGTGGGCTGCAATTTCACGCCCAGCACGGCATCCAATCAGCTGGAAATGTGGCAGGCGGAAACCTTCGATCCGGAAACGATCGATCGGGAACTGAAATGGGCGTCGGAACTGGGGTTCACGAGCATCCGTGTGTATCTGCACAACCTGGTGTGGGAACAGGATGCGGCTGGTTTCCTGCAGCGGATGGAACGATTTCTGGAGATCGCTGACCGGCACGGTCTGGGCGTGATGTTCGTTCTGCTGGATGCCGTCTGGGACCCGCATCCTGTCTCCGGGCCCCAGAAGCCGCCGGTTCCCGGAGTGCACAATTCCCGCTGGGTGCAGGCTCCTGGAGCCGACATTCTGGGGGATCCGGAACGGCACGAAGAACTGCGTCCTTACATCGAGGGGGTCATCGGGCATTTTCGTGATGATCGGCGTGTGCACGTATGGGATGTCTTCAATGAACCGGAAAACACGAATGCGCATTCCTGGGGAGAGCATGGCCGCGGCACGGAACTGGCCAACAAAGTGGACATGTCGACACGGCTGCTGCCGCGTGTGTTTCACTGGGCCCGGCAGGCCGATCCTTCTCAGCCTCTGACAGCCGCCGTCTGGCTGGGACCGTGGCCGGATCACGATCGGGTCAGTCCCATTGAAAAGATCATGCTGGAAGAATCCGACGTGATCAGCTTTCACAATTACGAACGCCTGGATGCCGTGCGCGAACGCGTGAATCAGCTTCGGCGGTACGGACGCCCGATTCTGTGCACGGAATACATGGCCCGGACCAACGGCAGCCGCTTCGATCCGATTCTCGGGTATTTTCAGCGTGAAAGAATCGGCGCCTGGAACTGGGGCTTCGTGGCCGGAAAAACGCAGACGCACTATCCGTGGGATTCGTGGCAGAAACCGTATCCGCAGGAGCCGGATGTGTGGTTTCACGAGATCCTGCGTCCGGACGGAAGCCCGTACGACCCTGAAGAAGTCCGGTACATTCGCCGGGTGACCGGCGTCGACTGATACGCGGATCATTCGGGCAGCGGCGGACCGCAGGCCGGTGACGTCGACTCACGAACGCGACGTCAGAACGATTTCAGAACGTCCATTCCCCTTTCGCGCAGCTCGCATAACGACCGGACCGGCTGGTGGGGAGCATGCCGGGGTCAGCGCAGGGAAGCGGAACGGCGCGAGCCGTCCGGTCGGTGCGTGGGTGACGGTCTCACCGGAGGACCTGCGCCCTGCCGCTGTGATTTCGCGTGGACCGGGGTCGGGTGACGTCGACGTTCGGGTCGATGAACAGCCAGCAGACGGCGGCGGCGAAGTAGATGCCGGCGAACAGTACCAGGACGACGTTCCAGTCGCTGGATCGTTCGAAGATCCAGCCCACGATTGCGGGACAGGCGGCGGCGGCAAAGTTGCCCAACATGTTCATCACGGCGAAAATCCTGGCCACGTGATGTCCTCCCGTATCGACAGCCACGGACGTGGCACTTGTTCCGCCCAGAGCGCTGAAGAACGAACCGGCCGTCATGAGGGCCGTGGCCACCCAGGCTGACGTGACAAAAAAGGCGGCCAGAATCACCACACCGCACAGCACCTGGCCTCCTGCTCCCGGAACAAGCCGGCTGCGCCGCAAATGTCCCGTGCGGCGAAACATGTGGTCGGTCAGCAGGCCGCCCAGAAATCCGCCTGCCATGGCAGCGGCCAGAACGCCGCTTTGCAGCAGGCCGGAATCGGCAATGGAAATGTTGCGCGTTTCCTGAAGAAACCCGGGGAACCAGGTGGCGAAAAACGCGTATCCGGCCGCTCGAAACACCTGCTGCCCGCACAGGAACCACATCGTGGCATGCGATGCGATCACCCGCCAGGGAACGCGTTCGTGTGCGGCAGGCGGCGGGGCATTCGACGAGGAAAGGTCCGAAGACCGGAGTGGTGTCCCAGGATATTCGCGAAAGCGGGTCACGAACCAGGCCGACCACAGGAATCCCGGAACGGCGTAAATCATGAAAATGCTGCGCCAGGGAAGGCCGTCGTCCAGCAGACGACCTGTCAGGGCGGCTGTGACGATGGCCCCCACCTGCATTCCCGCGCTCAGGGTCCCCTGGCCGATGCCCCGTTCCCGGACCGGCAGCCAGTGACGGATCACCAGAGCGGAACAGGGAAACAGGCCCGCCTGGGCGACGCCCATGAGGAGCTGCGCGGCCAGCAGGACCGCGAAAGGACCGCTCAGACCGGTCAGCAGCATGGCGGCCGACCAGCCGGCCGCATACAGACTGAGCGCCCATCGTGTGCCCCACCGGTGTCCCAGGGCGCCGCCCGGTAGCTGAAACAGAGCGTAGCTCCAGAAAAACATTCCCATCAGAACACCGGACTGCACCCGGCTGAGCTGCAGTTCCGATCGAATCGTACTTTCTGCAACGCCCAGAGGATGGCGACACAGATAGGCGATGGCCGCTGCCAGTGCCAGGAGGCCAAGAACGGAGAAGCGTTTGGTGTCCGCGGCGACAGCGTCTGCAGGCTGTCTGGCGGAGACCGCAGGACGGTCCGGCTGCTGCGGCCGGTCATCGTCGTTCGGGAACGGTTGCACGCCGTGCGGCCGGTTCATGAGGATCGCTCAGCGGATCGATCAGGAAAAGAATCATCTCCGTCCGGCAGATCACCGGCCAGCAGGTCGGCAGCCGTTCGCATCATGCAGTCAGTCATCCGTTCCAGACCGCCGGCAGCGACGGGAGTCTGCCAGACCGGGTAGGCATCCGTTTCATACAGAGCGGCCGGAGGCAGATAGCCCAGGGAGCCGTTGACCAGCCCACCGAAGACGACGCAACGTTCCGGGAAACGGTGCCGGAGCTGTCGCTGGAGCGTGCTGTAGCATTCCCAGAAACTGGCGGCCAGCAGAGCGTCCCCCAGCCGCCAGATCCAGACGGGGGATGCATGCGTGCAGCCGTCTCCCAGAACTCGGCGGATATCCCGCTGACGGCGCAGGCGTTCACGAACGGCCCGATCGTCGCAGGCCTGCCGCCGCTGATCCAGTTCGTCTGCTGCCGGCCAGTTTTTGAGGGGAAGATCGACTGTTGTCTGAACAGCGCGAAGAACAGAGGAAACCGTCCGCGGCTCATGGGACCACACGGCCAGAGGGGCTCCTGATTCCACAATGCGATCGAAAACCAGACGTGATGCCGGCGGTTCCATATCGAACAGCGTGGCCAGGACGGCGTGGCCCAGATGTCGGCCATGGCGATCGGCCGTCTCGGTGCTTCCGGTGTACTGGTAACGAGGTGCCAGTTCTGCCGAAGCTCCCTGGATGAACAGCACGGGGCCGCCGACCTGTTCTTCGACAACGTCCCGCATGGTCCCGACAAAGTCCGGAGACAGCGCCGTGTTTTCCCAGGCAAGTGTCGTGGGGTGGCACGCATAATTGACCAGCACGGCCCGAATCGTTCCGGTCTGATCGGTGACGCGTCCCACCAGCAGCGTGTCATCGGCCGGTGCACCGGGCCGAAACCCGCAGACGATCCGCTCGCCGTCAGACGTCGGATCCGGCAGGTCGCGGCAGGCTGCCAGGCGGCAGCATCCGGTGTGCCAGTCGAGAACGGCGCTGACTGCAGCGGCTTCCGCCTGGCGAACGGATGAAATCGCTGCATCACACAGTCTGTCGAAATAGTCCGTTCGCAGGTCTGCTCCCGGCAGGTCGGCGGATGCATCGGCAAGAACCGGTCCGGCATGAGTGTGGGTCAGTGCGAACAGGAATCGGGAGGCATCCAGGTTCAGTGCGCTGAGCACGCGCTGCTGCAGCACGGAAAACAGTTCGGGGGTCTGCCACCAGCCCAGATCGGCGGAGACCAGGACGAGAGGGGGGCTGTCCTGATCGGCGGCCACGGTGAGAGCCGTGAGGGTGAGCGGGCGGTGTACGGTCCGGGCGGTATCCGTTTCGGAAGCCCCCCAGTTGCGGTGACAGATTCCCACCGGCGGGGTGATGTCTTCGCGGGCGACGCCGATGCGGCCGGCAAAGGAACTGTGCTGAAAAACCAGAGCCTCAGAGGCTGTCATCGAAAAATTCCTGTGCCGGGTCGCTCGTGTCTGATTCCGGCGGACTGCCGTTCCGATCGCTCACCAGTCACCGACGCTGCCGTCCCGATAGAAGACTCGTTGAGGAATTTCCGGTTCAAACGGGTGTCGGCGTACTTCGTCTTCGTTGATTTCGATTCCCAGTCCAGGACGTGTTCCCGGCCGCACTGTTCGCGTTGCCGGGTCGACGACGAATCCTTCATCGACGATGTCGTGTCGCCACGGCACATCGCTGTGGACCGATTCGCAGATGATGTATCCCGGCTGAGAGAAGCCGAATTCCAGGGACGCGGCTGTGCTGACCGGTCCCTGGGGATTGTGGGGCGCCAGCGGGATGCGCCAGGCGTCGGCCAGAGCGGCGATGCGGCGGGCTTCGGTGATTCCGCCGCAGTGGGTGATGTCCGGCTGGCACACGCTGCAGGCTCCGGCCGAAAACAGATCGCGAAACGCTGTCAGATGAGTGAGGCGTTCGCCGGTGGCCACGGGAGTGGCCACGGCCTCGCGAATGGCCGCCAGGCCGTCGAGGCATTCCGGCCAGCAGGGTTCTTCCAGGAAATACAGGCCGAACCCGTCCAGCGCCCGGGCGAACTGCATGCCCATCGCCGGAGACGGCCGGGCGTGACAGTCCACCATGATATCGATGTTTTCACCCACTGCATCGCGCATGGCGGCGACGCATCGTTCGGCAGCGCGAATCGGCTGAAGACCTTCCAGAGGCATTGTGGGAGGCACGGCCATCGCTTTGAAGGCTGTGAACCCTTCGTCCACGGCCTGCCGAGCCAGATCGGCATAGCGGCTCGCCTGGTCCACCGGAGTCTCATAGAACGTTTCCAGACTGCCTCCGCCCAGATGACAGTACAGACGCACGAAATCCCGAACGGCACCTCCCCACAACTGATGGCACGGCACGCCCAGAATCTTTCCGGCGATGTCCCACAAAGCCAGATCGATTCCGGCAATGGCGGTGGATCGGACAATGCCGCTGCCGTGCCAGAAATGCTGCCGCCAGGCCATCTGCCACAGATGCTCGATGCGCCGGGGGTCTTCCCCGATCAGCAGCATCGACAGATCTTCGATCGCTGCCACAACACTGCGGGTGTGCCATTCCAGAGTGGCTTCGCCCCAGCCGAACAGCCCGGGCTGATCGGTGACAACCTTCACAAACACCCAGTTTCGCATCCGGGCATGACAGACAAGCGTTTCGATGCGTTCAATTTTCATCTGGAAACTGTCCGACCAGGTCGTCCGGTTACCGAAACCGACATCGGTGAGCCGGCAACGCGTGCTGACACCAGGACGTGTCGACAGGAGTGTGGCCGAAGAAGGATTCTGAGAACATGATGGACGGCGCGGAAGTGATCACGGTGGAACGGTTTCATGGTGACAGTCCGGGCCGCTGATACCGGAGAACGGCGGGATGACAGACGGATCGCATCCGGCATGAAAAGTCCTCAGGTTTCGGAGGCCCGGCCGAAGTCGGGGACTGTCAGCCGTTCTCCGTCGCGCAGAGCGGACTGGTGGGCGACAATGCCCGGTGCGGTGAAAGCCACGGCTTCATAGACATCCACCGCCGGACGGCGCTGTGTGAGCACCGCATCCACGAACTCATGCGTGATGAAACAGTGGGAACCTTCGTGACCGCTGTTGTGCCGCAGCGGTTCGGGAAGCAGATCCGTCTGCCACCAGTGCGGCTGGTCATACGGTTCCGCCCGAGGCGCTGCCCGGGTGAAGCCGCCGCTGTCCAGTTCTGTGCCTTCGGAGCCCCGGACCAGGACCGGACCGGTGCCGTACGGCGTCCGGGAAAGGAAACTCATCCGGTCTCCGTACCATTCGGCTCGTTCGCAGCCGCGGATCGCTCCGGCCCACCACACTTCGACGCGAAAGGAGTGCCCGCGATCTGTGCGAAACTGTGCCGTTTCATTCCAGAATGGATTGTTCCAGGCATTGCCCCGGAGCGCCGCGGCATCGTCTCCCCAGCCGTGACAGGTGACTTCCGTGAGCCGTTCGCCCGTGACGCCTGTCAGGTGAGCAGTGCAGTGCGTCGGGTAATGCATGGGAGGAAACCCGTGCCGCCATGTCGGACGGCCGTTTTCGAACCACAGCGTTTCCAGGCCGGGGTGGCGATACATCGAGTACGCGCCGAACAGTGTTCCGAATTCGCCGGCCTGGAAAAAACGACGGGCTGACATCGTGGTCTGCTGCCAGTAGCTGGTTTCCGCCATCATGAATGTCAGCCCGGTCCGGCGGACGGTGTCGATGAGCTGCTGACATTCTTCCAGAGTCATCGCGGCCGGGACGGCACAGATCACGTGCCGTCCGGATTCCAGTGCGGCGATGCTGTGCTTCACGTGGTTCGGCGCTTCCGTAAAAATGCCGACTGCGTCCACGTCGTCCGCTTCTTTCAGCATGGTTTCCATGGAGTCGTACGTGCGGCTGCATCGGTAGACCCGGCTGAGCCGTTTCCGCCGGTCGGGCCGCAGATCAGTGACGCCGGTGACCTGACAGTGCGGGTGTTCGTGCCACTGAAAACTGGCTCCGAACCGACCGCCCACGATTCCCATTCGCAGCCGGCGGCTGGCGGATGCGGAGGGAGCAGCATGGAGCTGTGTCCGAGGAAATCCGGATGCAGCAGCCAGAGCGGACAGGGTGGAAGTGACCAGTGCACCACGGCGCGTGGACCGCGGCGCGGGAGGGGATGCTGCCGAGGCGGACGACGGGCTCTGGGACGAATCAGGCATGACGGACACTCCGAATTTCAAAACCGGCGGCCCATACACGGCCGACCTGAAGAATCGCCACCGTATTTGCTTTTGTCGCCAATGTCAAATAGGATGCCGGTGATGAACATGTCGCTGTATATACGAGACGATCTGGCGGATCGGCTGATTTCCGGACAGCATCTGCCGGCACCGCTCACCCTTCAGGCTCTGGCGGCCCACTACGGGGTGAGCCTCACTCCTGTTCGGGCGGCCGTTGAACAGCTCATCGCAGACGGATTCATCGAAAAAGGTTCCAATCGGCGCCTGACGGTCACGGAAAAGCGGAAGCGGAAGCAGCAGGAGCGTCCGGGCCGCCGGACGGTGTTTCGAGAGGATCCGGTGAAAACGATTTCCGATGATCTGGTGCGTCTGAGTCTGCGTGGGAAGACGGTGTATCTGCGGGAAGCGGCGACGGCGAAACGGTACGGAATGAGTCGATCTGCGATTCGCAATATCCTGCATCGGCTGGCCGGACAGGGGCTGCTGGATCACATTCCCCGTCGAGGATGGCGCCTGCGTCCGTTCCGGCAGGAGGACATGCAGGCATTCCTGGACGTTCGCGAAGTGCTGGAACTGAAAGCGCTGCGTGCGGCCCGGCCGCATCTGAATGCAGACGATCTGCGGCGTCTGCTGGACCGCAATCGGCTTCCTCTCAACGACAACGAACATCCTCAGATTGATGATTCGCTGCATGCTTATCTGATTGCCCGGGCCGGAAATCCCTACATCCAGGATTTTTTCGATCGGCACGGTCCGTATTACCGCATCCTGTTCGACTGGGAAGATCAGGACCGTGAAACGGCGATTGAAACCGTTCGGCAGCATCGTCGGATTCTGACGGCGTTGCTGAATCGCGACTGGCGGGAAGCCCGGACCGCTCTGGCGTTCCACATTCGCCACAATCACCCGATTCTCAGTCGCCTGCCCGACATCCGGCCTCGTTCCGAAGCGGAGGCGGTTTCATGCGTGCGCCATTCCCCGGCGGTGTTCACCGGGGCCTCCGGGGAGTCCGCCGATGACGGCTCACCTTGACGCTGTCGGCATCCAGGGCGTACTCTGCGCCGTCCTGGTCGGCGAAAGAAGGAAGTTCGGGGCGGCCTTCATGGATGGTGGGAATGCACATTTTCTTTTCTGCGGGTGAGCCGAGCGGTGACGAGCATGCGGCTCATCTGATTCGCGAACTGCGGCAGCGGGACGCCGGGTTCATCTGCGACGGATTCGGTGGCCCTCATATGGAAAGTGAGGGCTGTCGGCTGCTGCACGAAATGACGCAGACGGCCGTGATGGGTTTCTGGCGGGTGATTCCTCTGCTGGCTCATTTTCGACGGCTGGTTCGGCAGGCGGAGCGTCATCTGCGACAGCATCGTCCGGACTGCGTCGTTCTGGTCGATTTCCCCGGGTTCAACTGGTGGATCGCACGGGCTGCGAAGTCTCTGGGAATTCCGGTCTACTACTACCTGCCTCCTCAGCTCTGGGCCTGGGCATCGTGGCGGATCCGTCGGGTACGCCGCTGGGTCGATCATGTCATCTGCACGCTGCCTTTCGAATACGACTGGTACCGCAGCCGCGGTGTCCAGGCGACATGGGTGGGCCATCCGTTTTTCGATGAAGTCGCCGATCAGCCTCTGGATGCCGATGTCGTGACCCGTCTGAAGTCGGGAGGGCGGGCGGAGGTGATTTTCGGGCTGCTGCCGGGTTCACGTCGGCAGGAAATCGAACGGAACTGGCCGATCATGCTGGAAACCGTTCGGCGGGTTCATGAGCGTATTCCCGGTGCCCGGTGGCTGGTGGCCTGTTATCGGGATGAGCACCGTCAGCGATGTCAACAGCTCGCACAGCAGGCCGGCTGCTGCGTTCCGCTGGTGTATGAAACCGGTGCGACGTCGGAGATCATCAGCGTTGCCGACGCGTGTCTCATGGTGAGCGGCTCGGTCAGTCTGGAGCTGCTGGCCCGTCGGTGTCCGGGAGTGGTGGTTTATTCCATGAGTCGGCCGGGGCTGTTTCTGGCGAAGCTGCTGGTTCACTGCCGCTTCATTTCTCTGCCCAACCTCATCGCCGACCGCGAACTCATGCCGGAAATCGTTCTGGCCGGCCGGCCCGAACGCGCCATTCAGCGGATGGCCCAGGTGCTGATCGAATGGGGAACCCGGCCGCAGAAACGAGAATCCGCCCGCGCGGAGCTGGATGAACTGGCCCGCCGGGCTGCGGTGACCGGCGCCACGGCCCGGACGGCGGATCTGCTTCTGACGGTGTCCGCACTTTCGGACGCCTCCCGCCGCGCCGCCTGATGCAGGATTCCGGCGATTCTGTTTCGCTGCTGCGCCCGTCCGGTTCCCCTGGTTTGCCCTGCAGGACCGGTTGAGCGGGGGGATTCTGAATCCCGTCCACGACACTAAAGATCGCGGATTTCCTGGTTCGATGTTCAGACGGGACCGGTGCGCCCGACACCGGTGATTTCTGCCGATCGGAGATCGGCGCCGCCGTCGGATACACGGATGTACGAGCAGCATTTCGGATTCAGCGCCCTGCCGTTCAGCGGCACCCCGGTCAACGGGCCGTTTTTCGCTTCAGAATCCAGTGAGGAACTGATTCTGCGGGTCAGGCATGTGATGCAGTCCGCGTCCGGCATCGTGGTCATCACCGGCCCCGATGGCGTCGGCAAGACGGCTCTGCTGCACCACATCCGGTCGCTTCTGGCTCGCCAGGGACAGGCGATCGTCCTTCCCGGGACGTCTCTGAATTCCACCGATGAACTGTACGTGGGAATTCGACGCGGTCTGCGGACACTGGAAGGACACCCGGTTCCGGGCAGCAGTGATCGCTGGGACGTCGTGAACCACCTGCAGAAGTGCGTGGAATTCTGGGGACCGATCGCTCTGCTGATCGATGACGCACATCTGCTGGACGGGGAACTGTTCATGGAACTGCAGTTCCTGCTGGAACAGCGGTCGGATGTGCATCCTCTGTGCCGCGTCCTGCTGGCCGGCGCGCTGTCTCTGGAAGAAACGCTGGCCCGACCTGCGGTGGCCGGTCTGGCCCGTCGGATTCGGTTTCTGACATTTCTGGCACCGCTGAAAATGTCGGAATCCGTTGAGTATCTCCGATCGCGTCTGGCCGATGCGGGATCGGACCTGACCCGGTGTTTCACGGCGGAAGCTGTGGAGGCTGTTGTCGAGGCGGCGGCCGGCAATGTGCGGTGTCTGAATGTGCTGGCCGACGAATCGCTCATGCTGGCCTGTCGGCAGAACGAACAGCAGGTGACCCGCGATACCGTCATTGCAGCCCTGGACAGCCTGAAAGATCTGCCGCAGTCCTGGAATCTGTCCATTGCCGATGCCCGCGACGATGCCCTGACAGAATCAGCATCAGCGGCCCCATCCCCATGGCAGTCCTGTTCTGACGGCGTGATTGAAATCGGAGCGCCGGCGCCCGGTGCTGTGCTGTCGCCGAAGGAAAACGATGCTGCGACCGACCGCCTGTCGAACGATCGGGAGAACTGCAGAGAGATGCCGGATGGCGTTGGAGCGGACATCCCGAATCCGGACGCCGAACAGAGCGAGGAAGCCGCTTCGCGGGACGTGTCGGAACAGACAACCGATGCTCAGCCGGCACAGATCGATCCGGCGAATCATTCGGAATGGTCCGCCGACCGACCGACCGATGTGCTCGATGACATCGATGCGGAAGAGTTCGAGGATGTGGGCGAACCGTCCGTGGAGATCGATGTTGAGCTGGATCGGAGGCTGCAGCGGCTGTCTGAAGAACGTGTGTCGGCAGCCACGGCCGCATCCGAAGCGGGAGGTGATGAGGCCGGCCCGGATTCCACAAATGTTCGCTCAGACGAACAGGCCGTCTGGCAGCCGGCCGGCTGCTGGGAAGCTCGTCCCCGATCGTGTCGAGACACGATTCGCCGCTGGTTCAGCGAACCTGCGGCGGATGCGCCTGGTTCGGATGCATCGCTGTCGACGGATGGGATCGGCCGATACGCCATCTGCATTCCGGCTCCGGAAGATCCGGATCCGCAGTGGCCGCCTTCCACCGAACATCTGGCCCCGTCAGCATCGATCGACGTTGCCGAGCAGTTCAGCGAAGCCGACGAACTGGCTGAGTCTGCAGGGGAAGAAGCCGGCTGTCCGTCGGAATCCGAACATCCGGTCGTGGATGTCACAGAATCGGTAACCTGGAAGGCCGGCCAGCTTCTCGTTCCGTCTGCTGAGACCGCTTCGTTGTGTCATCTGCCGAACGTTCCGGGAACTCCGTCTGCAGCACTGACGGAAAGTGCGGCTGCGGAGGAGTGCCGGCCGGTCCTGAAAATCGCCGATGTTTCTGAGGGGGGTACAGAAGCAGGCACATCGGAATCCGGAGACGTGATGGCCGCAACGGTCCGGGATCGTCTGTTCACACTGCCGGTGTCGGTGGATGACATCGCAGGCGATGTCACGGCCATCGCCGATTCGGTCCAGGAGATTCAGCGGGACCTGGAACCGCTTCGGCGCAAAGCGGCCGATAGATCGGTTCTGCATGCGCCGGTGCCGCAGACACATCAGCGGCGTCGGAACAGCCGCGACAGCGTATCGCCACCGGGCGAATCCCCGGTGAGTCTCCACAGTGCCTCCGGTCTGTCCACACCATCGCATCGGCCGCCCCACTGTGGTCAGCCGCTGACGATGCTGCCGGGGACCGGCGCGGTGAAAGCTGCCGCTGGTGCGGAATGCTGTCCTGTTCCCGTGGATCAGCGGCCGGCACTGTCTGTCGCTGCGTGCGATGAGGAAGCTGCGTGGCAGGCGGAAGAATCGGGCGGCAGCGACAACGGCGAATCGGTGATCCGTTTTCGCGATCTGTTCACACGGTTTCGGCGTCAGCAGCGGGCGTGACGGTCGGCGATTCTGAGCAGACGACAGGGGCCGTCCGTCGTTCATGGGCCGTCTGGTTCCGGAGCAGCGGGAAGGCGCAGCCTCATCCGGCGGAAGTGCACCTCGGACCCTTCACTCTGAATGGCGATGGAACCGACGGAGGGCCGACAGCCGGTGACCTCCCCCGCTTTCCGGCCGTTGATGTGGACGACGACCGTCCCGTTCCGGCTCACGATGCGGCACTGATTCCATTCCCCGACGGCTCGTGCCAGACCTTCTTTACTCACGGTGGCATCGGTGACGGCGTCTCCCACCGGGAAGACGCTGCCGGCGACGGGCTGATGGAGCTGGACCTGGATGGACGTGGGCCACAGCCGGGCATCGTTCTGCGTGAAGATGAGGACACCGCTGTTGCCGTTGGGGTCAGAAGCGTAGCGCCATTCGAACTGCAGGTCGAAATCGGCGTACTGATCTTTCGTATGGAGAAAACCACGGGGATTTCCCGTGCAGATCAGTTCCACCTCACCGGGATTGTCGGAAACTTTCCGCTTCCAGACTTCATGCGCCGGCGGTGATTCTTCAGAAGAAAACCATTCCCAGCAGGCCTCCAGCTCCTTCTCCAGAAGATCCCGGGGTTCTCCCCAGAATCCGGATTCCGTGGCATCGGGTGTCGCGGCACGTACGGACAGAACAGTTCCGGCGCAGACGGCGGCCAGGACGGCACACGAAAGCGACAGACGGCGGGCGTGTAATGAACGAGCGATCGTCGGTTCAGACATCAGCAGATGCGCACGGGACCTGTTCCCGGAACAGTCCGGCGGAAGTTTCCTGGAAATCAACGCCCTGATTCCGTCGCAGGGGCACGGAAACCCGATTCTAAGTCCGGACTTACGCGCATTCAACGCCTCGTTTCCGGATTCCGCACGGGCGGACTGGCCGGCTGAGCAGCACAGGGCGGGAACAGCCTGTCGTCAGAAAACCCGTCATTCAGCGGAATCTGCCGATGCCGTGAGCGCGATGCGGATTTTTCGTCCGGCCATCGGACGACAGGCCGTTTGGCATGGACGACGTCGCCAGGAATCTGATACGTTCCTGCCAGCGGGAAGGCCTGTGATTTTCCCGCTGTGACTGTTCTTCAGATCGCGTCGGCATGGAGGCCGTCATGGGATTGAAGCGAAACCACGGCCAGTCGTCTCAGGAAGATTCCGGATCCGGGTCTTCGGTGCTCATTCGCTGGCTCATTCGTCGTGACATGGACGAGGTTCTGGCCATCGAACGTGGCAGCTTCGAGTATCCGTGGACCGAAGAAGAGTTTCTCTGCTGCCTGCGCCAGCGAAACTGCATCGGCACGGTTGCCGAACGGGATCACCGCATTGTCGGGTTCATGATCTACGAACTCCATCAGTCGATGCTGCGGATCCTGAATTTTGCCGTGTCGCCCGATCATCGCCGGGAAGGAATCGGCCGGCAGATGGTGCAGCGGCTGATCGACAAGCTGTCGCAGCAGCGGCGGCGAGAGATCGTCCTGGAGGTTCGGGAGACCAACCTGGCCGCTCAGCTGTTCTTCGGTGCCTGCCGGTTTCGGGCGCTGTCCGTGCTTCGGAATCACTACGACGACACTCTGGAAGACGCCTACTACATGCGGTATTCGCTCCGAGACAGCTCAGAACGATACAAGCCGTCGAACCGTCTCCGGCAGTTCGATGCCGATGCGGCCTGAGTGAGAAGAATTTCCTGGAGCTCGACGCTATCCTGCATGGCGGTTGTCGATCGGAACCGCCGTCTGTCCGGTCTGCCGGTTTCGTCCGGGCGCACGGTGCGATGAATGCAGGTGCCGTATGTGTTCTGTTGTGATTTACCATAATCCGCGCTGCACGAAGAGCCGTCAGACTCTGCAGCTTCTGCGGGAACGGGGCATCGAACCGAAGGTCATCGAATACCTGAAGGACCCGCCGTCCGGTGCCCGGCTGCGAAAAATTGTGCGGGCTTTGGGCATCCCCGCCCGGGAACTCATCCGCCGCCGCGAAAAACTGTTCGCTGAAGTGGGGGATCCGGATGCGAAATATTCGGACAGCGCGGCCATCCGTCTGCTCACCGAATACCCCCGTCTGATTGAACGCCCGATCGTTGTGCGCGGCGATCGCGCCGTGATCGGGCGGCCTCCGGAAAACATCGACCGGCTGCTGGACGGATGAAATCGGGAGGTTTCGGCGTGTGCAGTCATGTGACCGTTCTGGATCACAGCGTGGTTCAGCATCACCTGACGTGTCTCCGCGACCGATCGACGGCGGCTGCCGATTTTCGCCGGCACATGGAGGTGCTGGCGGTGCTGCTGCTGTCCGAAGCGACCAGGACACTGCCGACGCAGTCGGTGACGGTGGAAACTCCTCTGGAAACCGCCGCCGGCCGGCATCTTGCCGGACGCGTCGCCGCCGTGCCGATTCTGCGGGCCGGGCTGATTTTCACCCGGCCACTGCTCGATCTGGTTCCACAGGCGGAAGTGTGGCATCTGGGGATGTATCGCGATGAACAGACGGCGCAGCCGGTCCACTATTATCAAAAACTGCCCGCGGGGGATCCTCCGGATGTCGCGCTGGTGCTCGATCCGATGCTGGCCACGGGAGGATCCGCGGGGGAGGCGGTCCGCCTGCTGCGGCAGCGGGGAATCGGCGATGTGCGGATGGTGTCTGTGATTGCAGCGCCCGAAGGCATTTCCTGTCTGCGGAATCAGCATCCGGACGTTCCCGTTTTCTGCTGTGCGATCGATCGGGAACTGAATGATCGCAGGTTCATCTGTCCCGGACTGGGCGATGCGGGAGACCGCCTGTTCGGCACCTGATCGGTCAGCCGGCGGCAGTCGTTCGACGGGAACGGCCGTGCGGCTGCGGGGACTTCATCAAAAACACCAGACAGAACCGGAAAGGCGCGTTTCATGTCACAGCCTGTGCTGCGATCTCTGACGGATGCCGATCGTCATGCGGTCGGCGAACTCATTTTCGCTTCCATCAATGTCTGGTATGCGAAACACGGATGTCCTGACATCTACACATGCGAACCGCGCGATGTGGAAATCTTCTACGATACGTACAACGATCTGTCGCCCGGATGTTCGATTGCCGCGGAACATCCCGAGACGGGCATCCTGATGGCGTCCTGTTTCTATCATCCCCGGGAATCCCACGTCAGTCTGGGCATCATGACAGTCAGTCCCAGTCATTTTGGACGCGGTCTGGGAGCAGCCCTGCTGCGACACATCATCGATTACACGGATCGAGGCGGGTTTCCTGCCTTGAGGCTCACGCAGAGCGCCCTGAATGTGGATTCGTTCTCCCTGTACAATCGCTACGGATTCGTGCCGCGATACAGCTACCAGGACATGATGTTTCAGGTTCCTGCGGGAGGTCTGAACTGCAGGCATCCCGGTCGGGACCGTGTGCGTCCTGCCGTTCCGGAAGACGTGGAGGCGATGGCGGCGCTGGAGCAGGAAGTCAGCGGCATCAGTCGTCGGGAGGATTACCGATACTGCATCGACAACGCCCGCGGGCTGTGGCATGTGAGTGTGGTGGAATCAGCGCAAGGCGATCTGGACGGATTTCTCATTTCTTCCCGGCACCCGGCGTCCTGCATGCTGGGACCTGGAGTGACGCGGACGGAAGACGATGCGGCGGCACTGATCGCTGTGGAACTGGACCGTTACCAGGGGCTCAGTCCGGTGGCCGTGATTCCCATGGAGAAAACGCGGCTGGTCCGGCAGCTGTACGACTGGGGAGGGCGCAACTGCGAAATGCACTTCTGTCAGGTGCGTGGCGAATTCCAGCCGTTTCGGGGCGTCAACATTCCGGCTTTCCTCCCGGAAACCGCCTAGAAGCGCCGCAGGCCGCGGCAGACGGTCTGGGGAAAGATGTCCGGCCGATGTCTGCAGCCGTCCGGAAGCGGCCGTCCGGCTGCAGATACGGACTTCCTGCGTCCGGTCAGTCCCACGACAGAGATCCGCCGCTCTGGTATTCCGTCACGCGCGTTTCGAAGAAGTTCTTTTCCTTGGACAGGTCGATCGTTTCGCTCATCCAGGGAAACGGATTCGGTGAACCGTACTGCGACGGCAGACCGATCCGTTCCAGGCGACGGTCAGCGATGTGCTGGACGTAATCTCGAAACAGACCGGCGTTCAGCCCGAGAACTCCGCGCGGCAGGCAGGCTTCGGCATATTCGATTTCCAGTTCCACGGCCTGCCGCACCCGATCGATCATGGCCTGCTGGAATTCCGGCGTCCACAGACCGGGGTTCTCCGTCCGGATTCCATTGATCAGGTCGATGCCGAAATTCAGATGGATGGTTTCGTCCCGCAGAATGTACTGGAACTGTTCACCGATGCCTGTCATCAGATTCCGGCGATGGAAGGACAGGACCATCACGAAGCCGCTGTAGAAGAAGATGCCTTCCATGATGACGTAGTAGCCGATCAGGTTCTTCAGGAAGGCCTGCTGCCCTTCGAAGGTTTCCGTCGAGAAGTCCGGATCGAGCACTTCCGCGGTCAGTTCCATTTCGAATGCATCTTTCCGGGCGATGGTGGGAATCTCCCGGTACATATTGAAGACTTCGCCTTCGTTCAGGCCGAGACTTTCCACGACGTACAGGAACGTGTGCGTATGAACCGCCTCCTCGAACGCCTGACGCAGCAGGTACTGGCGGCATTCCGCATTGGTCACGTGTTTGAAGATGGCCAGCACAAGATTGTTGCCAACCAGAGATTCCGCGGTGGAAAAGAATCCCAGATTGCGCATGATCACGCGCCGTTCGTCGTCGGTCAGCCGGTCCGACCGCCAGATTTCCACGTCCCGGTTCATGGGAACTTCCGTCGGCATCCAGTGATTGGCGCAGCCGTTGAGATAATGTTCCCACGCCCACTGATATCGGATCGGCATGAGCTGATTGACGTCCACCTGGGCGCAGTTGATCAGACGTTTTTCACTCGCCTGAAAACGGCCGTCAGTTCCGGTCAGAAGTTCCTGGTCGTTCGTGGAAATGGTCATCATGACACTCCTGGGACAGCGGGAAACCAAACGAAAGACGTCGATTCAGAGAAAAGACGACACGGGTTCAGCCGGCGAAGAAGCTGTCTCCGTGAGACGGCCCGCGCGCCGGCCGACGACTACTGGCAGGCTTCGCAGTCCGGATCGTCCAGACTGCAGGCCTGCACGGAAGACATATCGGTGGCCGGAACGGAAGCCGGCGGCGCAGCGGTTTCTGCAGCCGCGCCGGCCGTCGATGCGTCCGGCTGTTCGGCCCCGGGGCGCGTCACGGCGATGTCGCTGGATGCGCTGCGGCTTTTCATCCACCGCGGCTGCACACCGTAACGGTTGATATCCACGGTCGATTTTTCGATCTGCGTGGCCGCCAGAGTCCGCAGGTAATAGGTCGTCTTGAGTCCTTTGTTCCAGGCCAGGAAGTACATGTCGTGCAGCTTGCGGCCGCTGGGTTCGCACATGTACAGATTCAGAGACTGGCCCATATCGATCCACTTCTGGCGGCGGGCAGCACATTCGATGAGCCATTTCGGATCGATTTCAAAGGATGTCAGATAGCGGGCTTTGATGTCGGCAGGAATCCGGTCGATCTCCGACAGAGTGCCGTCGTAGTACTTCAGAGCATCCAGCATGTCGGCATCCCACAGTCCGCGCTCCTTGAGTTCGCTGACCAGAGACGTATTCACATGAGTGAACTCCCCGGACAGATTGCTCTTCACGTACAGGTGCTTGTAAATCGGTTCGATGGACTGCGAGACGCCGATGATCGTGGAGATCGTGGCGGTGGGAGCGATGGCCATGCAGTTGCTGTTGCGCATGCCGTTTTTCGCAATCGCCTGGCGGACGGCATCCCAGTCCATCGTGACCGAACGGTCGACATCGACGGGCACGCCGCGTTCTTTCTCCAGCAGTTCCAGCGTGTCGATCGGCAGCAGGCCGCGGTCCCACTTCGATCCGGGCCAGGATTCGTACGGCCCGCGTTCGGCGGCCAGATCCGATGAGGCCATGATGGCGAACCAGGAAATCGCTTCCATACTGCGATCGGCGAATTCCACGGCCTGCTCGCTGGCGTAACTGATGTTCATCTTCGCCAGAGCATCCTGGAATCCCATCAGTCCCAGCCCGACCGGACGGTGCCGCCGGTTGGAACGTCGGGCCTCCTCGGTCGGATAAAAATTGATGTCGATCACATTATCCAGCATCCGCATGGCGGTGCGGACCGTCTGTTCGAGCATTTTCAGGTCGAGCTGCCCGTCGACGATGTGAGCCGGCAGGTTGATCGATCCCAGATTGCAGACGGCGGTTTCCTCCGGAGACGTATTCAGCAGGATTTCCGTGCACAGATTGCTGCTGTGGACGACTCCCGTGTGATCCTGGGGCGACCGGATGTTGGACGGATCCTTGAATGTGATCCACGGATGCCCCGTTTCGAACAGGCGGGTGAGCATTTTTCGCCACAGCTCCACCGCCGGAACCCGCCGAAACATTCTCAGACGCTTCTCATCGGCGAGCCGTTCGTATTCCACGTAACGTTCTTCGAAGGCACGGCCGTACAGATCGTGCAGATCGGGGACTTCGTCCGGGCTGAACAGCGTCCACTCGCGGTTTTCTCGCACCCGTTTCATGAACAGATCGGGGATCCAGTTGGCCGTGTGCATGTCGTGCGTGCGGCGCCGATCGTCTCCCGTGTTCTTCCGCAGTTCCAGAAACTCCTCCAGATCCAGGTGCCAGGTTTCCAGGTAGGAACAGACCGCACCTTTGCGTTTGCCTCCCTGGTTGACAGCCACGGCTGTGTCGTTGACGACCTTCAGAAACGGGATCACTCCCTGGCTGCGGCCGTTGGTGCCGCGGATGTGCGCATTGGTGGCCCGCACCTGAGTCCAGTCGTTGCCCAGACCGCCGGCCCACTTGCTCAGCCTCGCGTTGTCCGAAACACACTTGAAGATGTGTTCCAGGTCGTCCTGCACAGTCGACAGATAACAGGAACTGAGCTGAGGATGATTGGTGGCGGAATTGAACAGCGTCGGCGTGGCCGATGTGAACCGCATCGTGGACAGAATGTCGTAGAATTCGATCGCCCGGGCTTCGCGATCCGATTCATTGACGGCCAGCCCCATCGCCACACGCATCCAGAAGTACTGCGGCATTTCGATCCGGCGGCCGTCGATATGCAGCAGGTACCGGTCGTAAACGGCCTGCAGCCCCGGATAACGGAAGAGCTGATCGCGGTCCGGCTGCAGGGCCTGAGCCATGCGTGTCAGATCGAACTGACGCAGTTCAGGAGTCAGTCGATCGGCCATGATGCCGTCGATGACGTAGTGTTCGAACTGATTGCGGTACAGACGTTCCAGGTCTTCCGGATGAACCGGTGCACTGCCCAGAGCTTCATTGGCGATGACCATTCGCAGCAGCCGGGCCGCCACGACGTCGTATGCCGGGTCCCGTTCAATGCGGGTGCGGGCCGCCAGAATCATGGCCCGATAGATTTCCGCCACGGAAATGTCGTCGTACACCGACTTCATGACCTCCTCGAGGAGATCATCGACGCAGCATTCCTGCAGGTCGCCCACGGCCACTTCGAAACGGCGCCGGATGCGGCGGGCGTCGAATTCCACCCGCACATCGTCCTCCAGCCGCACGTGCAGTTTCGGAACCGTCGGTTCTGCTTCCGCGTCCAGAGCATCGACAGGCTGCAGGGAACGGATCTTCGCCCGTTCCGCCCGGTAGACGATGTACCGCCGGGCCACGCGGAAATGGCCCTGCTTCATCAGCTCCATTTCCACCATGTCCTGGACACGTTCGACCGTGGTGCCCGTATCCGTTGCCGCTTCATCGCTCACATCGGACGCAACCGCCTCCGTGATCGCGCGGATTTCGGCATCCGTTTCCGAATCCAGAGGCTGGTCGGCAGCCAGGTTCAGTTCGGCGCGAAAGGCGTTGGCAATGGCAGCGCCGATCAGACCGGTGTCGAAAGGGACAAGACGGCCATCGCGTTTCCGGATGACCCACTCCGTGCGTGCTCGAATCATTCGAACGGCTCCTGAAAAAATGGTCTTCGTCCAGCTGAAGGCCGCACATCGTGTGCGACGGCTCCATCTTCCTGTCCCCGCCGGTCCGGCCGGCAGCCCGCCTCAGAACTGCGCAGCGACAACCGTTCGTATCAGTCTTCGACGGCCACCGACTGCGCCAGCCGAGAGGCGGAAATCGAACCGGCGTGGTTCGATACGGCACGGCCCGCAGTGAGCTGTTTCGACATCCTGTCGACGATCGGGCCTCCATGCGGACAGGCAGAATAAGCATGCCGAACCCGCTGTCAAACCAGCCCCGTCCGGTCTGCTCAACTACCCTTCCGACAACAGCTTGCGGCGTTCGATTCGGCCACCCGGCCAAACCGAACTCACCTCAGGGATTGCCAATGAACACCAATATAATGCGATGCCTTATTCTGTCAACACAACATGTTGTGTTTTTGTGACCATCGGAATCCGGCCGTCGAAACGCCAGAGGAATTCGGCATTTTCTCCGTCCGTTGCATCGCGCAGGTGGCGGGGTGAGGGCAGAACCGGCCGACGCGGCGCGAACGTCATCCGGTTTCGACAGCCGGCTGCTCCGACGGCACCGGATCGGTCGCGCGCCGGGCAAGACGGTCGGCGATCCACGTGTCCAGAAACAACTGAGACGCGTGGAACAGCAGCATGGGGATGATGGCGAAAGGCAGCCCCGTGGCTTCCGCGACCAGAAGGCCGATCGGCAGAGTCTTCTGACTGCCGGCAAACACGACGGCCCGGCGATCGGCTTCCGGGAATTTCAGAATCCGGCCGGCTGTCCAGGCGACCGCTGCGGCTGCCAGATGAAGAGCCATGCAACTGAGCCACACCGTCCCAACAGCCCGCAGCGGCAGCAGGCCGGAAGAATCGAAATCGAAGTTGCCGCCACCTCGATAAGACGACACGAACACCAGCGACAGGATGACAGCCTGAGCCGTGTTGCTCATGAGCTGCCGCCGGCTGTCGACTCGCGTGCGCATGTTCGGGAACAGCCGGACGATCTGTCCGGCGGCAGCGGGCAGCAGAGCGCCCATAACAAGACGCAGCATCATGCTGCGGAACGTCATGGCGGACGACGTGTCGGCTGTGTCGAAAAACAGACGTCCGATTTCCATCCACACGGGAGTGATGAGAAAACAGGTGCCGTTTGTCGTGAGTGTGACCAGCAGAGAAACGGCATCGTTTCCACCTGCCCGCCGGGTCCACACCGAGGCTGCGGCCATGGTGCAGGGAACGGAACAGGCGATCAGCAGTCCCACGCGAAAATCCGGTGTCCGCTGAACCGGCAGCAGCGGCAGACACATCAGCGGAAGAATGAGCATGCTGATGATACAGGCCGTCAGGACCGCGGCCGGATCCTTCAGAGCGCGAACCAGCTGGCCGGTGTCGAGCGTCACGGACATGAGAAAAAGGATGCCCCCCGTGCACAGCGATGTGGGGGCGCGACTGACCAGCCAGGCCAGCAGCGGGAACGAGGCCTGATGCCCCAGGTGAATGCCCAGCGGCAGAAGCAGAACCAGCCCGATGAGGAACCAGTGTCGCCGGAGAAGTGCCCGCATAATGAAACCGTGTGATATCAGGTGCCGGGAGCCGCGGGCCGTTCGGCAGGCGATTCCCGGGCAGGCGTCTGTTCGGGAAGAACGTGAAGCACGACGGGAAGTGAAGTGATGTCGTTCACGCTGGATTTCAGAAAGAACGTCCGCCGGGCGGGGCGCACGATCGGAGCGGCCGTGATGAAGAATTCCCGTTCCAGCGCTCCGGCCGGAAGCAGCAGCCCGTTCAGTCCGATGTTATCGACGAACACACCATGCGGCAGATTGCGTCCGGAATCGTCTTTTCCGAAGGAGACGACGCCATCTGCATCATGACGCTCCAGCCGAATGACGGCCCGGATCGTCTGACCAGGCCGGATCGTCAGCTCCAGGGGCTGCCGGGCTGTGGTGATGCGGCCGTCTTTCGTGCCGATGTGCACCGTCAGCGGCGGGTTGTCCAGCAGTTCGATCGAGTCGATCGGTGTCAGGTCGCGGGTAACGGGACGGCCGTCGATGGTGGCTGTTGCCCGCAGCCGGACGGCGGCCGTCTGTTCGGGAGTCGGCTGCGGCGCATCCGGGTCGCAGTACATGACGCCATAAGCGCGGAACTGTCCGGGTTCGATCGTGAGGTCGTCCGACAGGTGGATGCCCGGCGGCAGACCGACTGCGGTGATGGAAACCGGTCCGGAAAAATCGTCGATGCGGCGCAGCGTGAAACGGATTTCCCGGCCGCCGGTTCGGGGAATGGTGAGTCTGCGGCCGTTGTGGACCATTCGGAAATCCGGACGGGGCCGCCGAATCCTCAGTTCGTAACGAAACTCGGGCCCCTGGAAGCCGCGCGCATCGGTCACCCGTGCGATCCACGTTCCGTCTGTCGGCGCGGTGAACATCAGCCGGGAATCGCGTCCGGCAGCACGGGATCCGTCGTCGTCATTTCGGTAGTAGACAGGGAAGACGGGAAGCCCTCCGGGAACAATCGGTTCTTCCGGAGCACGCGGGACGACGATGTAACAGGGAGCCTGAAGAGCATGGGCCACAGGTGTCGTGTCGAACACCGTGTGGCGTTTGCCGAATCCCGGGTACACTCGAAATCCGGAATCCGGTCCGCGCGGGTAATGCCACAGACGCACGACTTCTCCATCGGCATACAGCAGATCGTTCAGTTCCATTTCCTGCCAGTAGAACACGCGAAAATCGTCCGATGTGTCGGAATCTTTCCCGCGAAAGGTGAACCAGGAGTTGCGCACGGCCTGCAGCCGGGTTCTCAGCACCGGCCGCCCCTGGTCATCCAGAACGTCCACGACAGAATCCAGAGGTGACCCGTTCTTCGCGGCCATGACTTCCAGCCGAATCTGCTGACCGGCCTGTGCCTCGAATGCAAAACAGTCCTGATCGGATCGATCACCGCCGTCGATCACGCCCTGAATGCGCACCGGGAAGGGGACTGTCTGAGCGGTGTCGGCCGTATCATTGGATTCCTGCTCGGTGATTTCAGCCGGTTCTGCATCTTCAGCCGGCACACGCGATCCGATGCCTGCCGTTGCCGCCGGCGGGGAGGGACCGTTCTGCGTGATGTCCGTGTCGCTGCGGTCCGGCGCCGGCAGAGGAACCAGATTCCACGAGCCGTCCAGGCGTGTCAGCAGCAGCCGATCGTCATCGAAAAATCGGATCGATGTCACCAGACTTTTCTGACGAGGCAGTGACTGCAGCGGCCGGAAGGGGCGAACGGTCCATACGCGAACGGTTCCGTCTTCTGCGGCACTGGCCAGCCGGCGGCCGTCTGCAGAAAACTCCAGGATCGTCACCGGACGTTCATGGGCAAAGGTGGACTGCATCAGTGGATTGATTCGAACGTCTTCGCGGGAAACGAGCGTCCACTCACGAATCCTGCTGTCCGCTCCGGCAGCGTAAACAGACTGTCCTGAGGGACTGACACGGACACAGAACTGTTCCGCCTGCGGCTGACTCAGGGTGTCCAGACGCTGCCCCGTGGATGTCTGCCAGACCTTGACTGTTCCGTCGGCACTGGCACTGCAAAGCACCTGGCCGGCGGGATCGAAATCCAGATCGAAGATCGTGCCGTTGTGGCCGGCCAGCTTCCGCAGAAGCCGGCCGGAAGACAGATCGAACAGCCGGATGCTGCGGTCGTAACCGGCGGATGCGAGCAGATTGGCTGAAACGTTCAGGGCAACGGCATAAACCGCATCGGTGTGTCCTGGAAACCGGCGGACGATTCGGCCGTCCTGGGTGCGGATCAGCACCGCAGCGCCTTCCAGCCCCGGTGTACCGCAGGCGGCGCCCACCAGGCGTCCGTCGGCCGACAGAACCAGACGGGTGATCTTTCCCAGTGGTTCCGTCACGGTCCACCGTTCCTGACGTGATTCCGGCTGCAGGCGGGTGATGCGGTTCGGACCGGCCAGCAGAATGTCTCCGGAAGGCAGCACGGCCGACGCCAGAATCGGCCGGGTGACCTGGCGGGCCGGAATGGCGGGAACCTGCGGACGAGCCACCGCTGCATCCAGAGGGGCTCCTTCAAGCACCCACTGCTGAAGCCGGCGCCGTTCTTCCGGAGAAGGCTGAGGCTCCCCGTCGGGCGGCATGGACACATCCGCATCGGGGTGCAGGACCCGCAGAAGGCGACTCGAGTTCGGTTCGTCCGGGCTGAGCAGCGGTCCGCTGTCGCTCCCTTCCTGGATGGCCGCTCGAGACAGCAGAGACACGCCTCCTTCCCGATCGACGTTGTTGTGGCACCCGATGCAGTAACGCCGCAGCAGATCGGCGATCGTCGGGGAACGTTCGGCGGAAGGACTTTCGGCAGCCGCTGCGCTGCAGAACGGAATGCTCAGCAGGAACACGGCGAAAACAGCAGTCCTGGCCACCGATTGCCGGCAGCGCGGACGGCCGGTCGAACGGGGAAACGGCGAGGTCGGTGTCATTCGTCCACTTCTCCCCGCCATACCACCTGAGTTTTCGAGAGAAGGTCGTGGAGGGCCCTTTTGTCAGGCTGAAAAGCGCACATGGCAAAACCGATGAACAAAGTCAGTACACTGATGAGGCAAAAGACGGTTCGCCGCAGGGCCTGTCGGGCACTGATCGGCTGGTTGTCATTGTCGACCACGATGATGCCGAGTGCCGCTTTGCCCAGTGTGCCGCGGTTCTGTCCGGATTCCCAGGTGGAAAAATACAGGGCCCACAGGATCAGAGTTGCCGCACCGAACAGAACAAATCGCGCCATCAGGATCAGGTCCGACGAAAATCCCCACAGGCCGCCAAACAGCCCGGAAACCAGTGTTGCTGCAAAATAGGCGACACCGGCAAGAACGCTGAGAATCAGACTGTCGATGAGGCCGGCCAGAAAACGGGGACCGAAACCTGCCGGAGAAAATTCTTTCTGCTCATTGATCAGCGACAGATCCGGACGAAAGTAATAGGCGTACACGCCGAACACGCGCATCACGAACAGGGCGGGGAACGCCAGACAGCCACACACCACAGATGCGGTCACAAAGGAAAGTCCGGTCACCAGGGGCAGGCGGAGAAACGTGAACGTGCCGAACGTCGCGGCGTTTCCAGGGTCATAGGTCGTCAGAGATGACAGAATCGGCACTTCTACCTGCTGGGTGTAAAAACGCGTGATATCGTGATACAGCACGGCGACGGCGATCAGACAGGCCAGCGGCACGAACAGCACGAAGCCGAAAAGCAGGGCACTGGAATACAGAGCCGCGCCGGCGGTCTTCAGCCAGTCGAGCAGCATCCAGTTGAGCAGCCAGGCGCGGTAGGTGTATTTCTGAGTCAGGTGCACCAGAGCGGGCGGAAGAAAAAACAGAATGGGAATCAGGAACAGAACGCCCCATGCGGCTGCTCCCGCTGTGGCGCTGCCTGAAGCCCACTGCACCAGTGGCGGGATCCACAAAAACGGCCACATCAGGACCAGCGGCCAGAAGATGGAACGGAATCCCATCGCCATGGACCCGAACAAATCGCTTTGAAAACGTTTGAGCTGTTTCTGTCGGTCCAGGCCGCTGCGGACGACCGCCACGGCGAGAATCCAGGCACGGCCTCCGAATGCCAGAACGGAGATCAACAGGATGGTGCCCCAGAAAATCGACGGGGGAGACTGCATGGCTCCCTGACGAGGTCCTGGCAGCCGCAGTGTGAAATCTTCGTTTACCGCGGACTTCGTGTAACGTTTTCCATCATAGCGGGCCTCGCCGTTGTCGGGGTCTTCACGCAGGTCAATCAGAACGTACTCGTCGGTGACCTCAATATTTCCCGACGCGGAATCCCGCAGCTCTGCTTCGCGCGTGTCGATGTACCACGTCAGTATGAAGGCGGAACAGATGGCCATGGTCACGGTCACGGCCCAGATGAGCCCCGTGGTGATGGCTCGACCGCGGTTGACCCTGACGAAGTTCCAGGCATCAGCTATCGCGGCACCGTAGAACTCCTCCGGAGGCGGTCCCTTGCGCCGGCGGCGCAGCCGTTCCCGCTCACTGAGCTGTCCGGTTTCGATTTCCACTCCGCAGGCCGGACAGACCGTTTCGTCCGGATCCACCGGGACCGCGCATCCCGGGCAGATGCGTTCCTTCTGATGCTGAGCTTTACGCAGGTCGAGATCTCCGAACAGATCGTCGGGATCCGGAGCGGCTGCGGGGGCCGGTTTCTTCTTTGCGGCTCCCACCCGCACGGCGGCTCCGCATTTTCGACAGCGCACAGCCCGCCCCCGTGCCCGGTCCGGAACGGTCAGAACCGTCCGGCACTGTCTGCAGCGAACCCTGATCGGCATGGATCGTCTTTCATCATGCGGCCCGAAGTTTTTCGGAAATCGCCGGCCACGTCTGTTTTCGAACGTCCGTCCGGCAGCCCGGCTTCCTCGTTCACGGGATGGAACAGGAACACGGGATTCTCAGCGTCAGCCGTCGTTCGGCGGGTCACCGCCGGGACTGGCCACCGTTTTCAGCCATGCGGCCAGATCCCGCTGCAGAAGCAGTGTGTTCTGCCAGCGGTCCCAGGGCACTGAAATCCTTGCGTCTGCCGGCTGTTCGTCCGGTTCCTTCGCCTCGAAACTCAGATCGCTCAGACGTTCGTGGATGTACATCAGAACATCGGTCAGCCGCGCCGCCTGACCGGCATCCAGACTGTCCGGCAGCGGTGGCGGGCCGTCCGGAAACAGCGGAAGCATCAGATGTTCTCCCGACATTTCGGCCTCAGCGACCAGCCCGGCGGCGGCACTGCTGTCGGCGTGTTTCAAAGGCGAGAGGGCAGCTACCTGGACACCCATCCGGCGGGCCCGATCCGCGATCTGGCGATCGCTGCCGAACAGCAGCGTGCAGCGGCCGATCTGAAGGTGATCGCCCGGACGCAGAACCCGCAGCTGAACCGGATGGCCGTTCACGCGGCTGCCGTTGGTGCTGTTCAGGTCGGTCAGAATGACCTGGCCGCGGTCTTCCTGAATCTTGGCGTGAACGCGACTGACGCGTTCATCATTGAGCTGAATGTCATTGTCTTCCTCCCGACCGATTGTGACCGGAGGCGTGAGAGCCTCGAACGTTTTACCGCGTTCGAGGCCTTCGATAACCGAAAGAGTGACCAGTACCATCTGCGTGCGTCCCGTGGCGGATCCGGCATTCCCGCGATTTCGTTCCGGGCCTTTCGTTTCGAATTGTGCCGTGCCAGGGCAGGCAGGGCAAACGGCAAACCGGCCGACCTTCCCGATTCTGCCATCCGAATCCGGCATCAGCCGTTCGATGTCACCTTTGCAGCGGACTCACCCGTGATCGCCAGGGATCCTGCAGTTCATCCAGGTTGCGCCGGAGCCAGGCTGTCAGATCCTGGCGAAAGAATGTCCCCGTCGGACCATTCAGAAACTGTTCCGCGGATGCCGGTCGGGCGACAATGCTCCGCAGATCGTCATATTCCTCCCCGCGCAGATCGACAAGACGGTACAGACGCCGGGCTGTTCTGGCTTCTTCCCTGGACTGTTCCCGGCTGGAATGGTAAATCCGAAAGGCCACCTTCCATTCCGGACGGGCCAGAGGTTTCAGGATTCCGGCCGCACTGAATCCTGGAGTCATCCTGGGGCTGATCATCACGATGGCCCGGACATCCTGGCCCCGCGGCGTTCGTTCAGCAGGAGTCGGAGCGTCGGGCCAGGGAGGCCGGTTCCAGTCATTCAAAGCAAACGCGGCGGCTACCAGACCACTGGCTCCCGAAGCCACCAGGCCTGTTTTTCGAATGTTCAGTTCCTGAGCCTCATGACGTTCCAGAAGGAACTTTTTGACGGCTTCCATGTCCAGCAGCACCATGTCCTGGTAATCCGCATTGCGGACTCTGTTGCGTTTCCGGCTCTTGCCGTCTTCCAGAAGACTGTCGCCGTGTTTGCGGAGATCCACAGACACCACGGCGAAGCGATTGGTCACGAGATGGCGGGCCAGATCGTCCCACACACGGCGGGTCAGACTGTCCCCTGAACCATTGGCCGCGGTGATCAGCACGACGACCGGCCATTCTCTGCTGCGACGACCGGCCGGAGCGTTGTAATAGCTGATGTGAATGGGCCACCTGTCCGCTGCCGTCAGAATCAGATTTTCCGGTTCCTGACCGTGCACAGGCGACCGCGGAACCGTCCAGACGCCAACGATCAGAACAACCAGACAGACACAGCGTGCCTTCATGTTGCAGCCTCCAGACTTCTGGACAGAGTCAGACCCGCTGTCATTCCGCCCGTCCGGCCGGCCAGGGCACCCTGCCCCGGCCATTTTCTGAGATCGGTCCTCTGCAGACAGGCGGATTTCAGTCTACGATCGGGATCGGGGGCCGTCAAATAAACCGCGATCGTTCCTTGACTTACGTGAACTCAGTGACTGAATGGTCGTCACGTCGGAATGCCCCTGCCCGGAACCACACCAGGCAGGCGGCCGTTCCCGACTGTCCGACTCCCCACCCGAACAGAACCTGGGAACTCGAAAAGGCCCGCTCGAGCCATACAAAATCGTGAGATCGTGACGAAAGCGGTCAAACTGAAGCGAAATTCCGGCTATGCTTTTGTTGAGTCTCCCGAAATCGGACAGACGGCGCTCCGGGGCCTGCACCGTTTTTTCCTGCCCGGCAATCGTGATTGCCGGAGGTTCCGGTATCGGGATCATCGGACTCTCGCCGGCTGCCGGTTCGACCGCCGAAACAGGATCTGCCTGGCGCGGTGTCCCCGTCGGAGGGGGCTGGCGGGGTGGAGCAGCTCGACATTCCGTATTCTCTGATCTGGTTCTATTCTTCCGCACGGCCGTCGATCGATTCCCGTCGCGCTGCTGTGTCTTTCGAGGCAATATGTCTGAAACGTTTCAAACCTGTCCTCAGTGCCAGTCACTGATTCTTTCTGATACGGCGTCCTGCCCGGAATGCGGCCATGTGATTCGAAAGGGGGCGGCAGGAACAGCATCTGCGGAATCTTCCATCGGGCGGGCCGAAACGCTCTATCAACCCTGTCCGAAATGCGGAGACGACGTACCGTCCGGGCTGGTGCGCTGCTGGTCGTGCAACGCATTCATGCGGTCGGATGTTGCGGAACGCTACCAGACGCTCGTCGACAATCCTCAAAAGATCATTTTCAGCGACGTTCCCCCCGATGAACGGACGGAGACGATTCCTCCTCGGGCAGCCATACTGGGCCAGGGAGGATACGCACGCGTTTCTGCAGACGGAGAACCGGAATTCGTGCTGGAAGGGGAGGACGGAACCGATTTCGTACTCCGAGTCGGCGATGTGCCGCCGCAAACCGCTGGTGTCACGCCATCCGCCGAAATCCCTCAGGTTCGATCGGCCGCGGCGGATCCGTCCGGTTCCACAGACAGTCCCGCGGAATCGGATCGGTCACCGAATACCGAAACCTCCGGAGACCCGGCGGCTTCTGAACAGTCAGAGGCAACCGATGCGAATGCCGACACCGAATCGGACGCCGCGACGAATGATGACCCGAAAAGGAGCAGGACAAAAGAAGGGGGATCGTCTGATCAGCCGGCGGATGCCGATCGGCTGCTGGACATCGCTCTGACTCAGGAAAAGGAAGCGGCGATGCGACGGCGGGAACGCCGGGCCGCTCTGGAACGCAAACGCATCCTCATTCCCTGTCCGTCCTGCGGGGCCTGGATGCGGGTGCGGGAAGAACAGTCGGGCAAAACCGTCCGCTGTCGCAAATGCCGCGCGGCTGTTGTCGTTCCGAAAATCCGACGCCGGGAATCGAAATCTGCCAAAGAGACCGTTCCGGAGGTCACTCTGGACTGGGTGGAAGACGTTCGTCTGCATCTGGTGGTCATCACCGAAGTGGCCCTGAAGCCAGGCAGTCTCCGAGACACCTGCGAAGTGGCCGACGTCGGGTTCCACGAAGACGGTCTGCATTTCATCCGACTGGGCAGCTCCGGCAAAAAAAAGAAGTCCTTCTTTTCGAAGAAAAAGGACGACGACACGGGGCGGCTGCGGCAGGAGATTCGAGAGCATATCCGGAAAACCGGCCGGGTGGAGTCGCTGCCGCACGGGGAGCTGCACAGCATTCCCGTCGAGAATCTGACAGCCATTCGCCTTGTTCAGCCGGTCCGGGCGGCTCACGAATCGATGTTCGCGGGAGTGCCTGTGTTCGGTGAGGGACACATTGCCGTCTACCTGCCCATTCGGCTGGACGATGACAAACAGGCTTTCTGTTCGATGACACTGAGTGCCTGGCGCCTGTTCGACCATCTGCTGCGATCCCGCTTCCAGATCGAACTGCCGGCAAAGGAAAACGGCGTGCCGGACCAGGATCGCCACAGCGCGCCGCCCTGCCACTACACTCAGGCCAAAGTGGAAGCTGTTCGCCACATCGAGTACTACGAAAACGACAGCGCGTACGAACTGGAGCTGACCGGATACCGGTGCACCGAATGCGGAATCGCCGTATCAGAAGCGGCGCGGGCGAAAAACAAACTCGGGGGAGCGGCCGGAAAGAGCATTGCCAGGGCGAAATGCCCGGCCTGCTCGAAGAAATTCGGCCGCGAACCGCTCTATCGGATCGCCCGGGCTCCGGAACTGCCGGAGACGGCCGGGGAAGCGTCCCGGACAGAGACCGCTTCCGGGGATACCGGTGACGGCCGTTCCGCATCGGCCGAAACCAGACCGTCCGATGCCCCGTCGTGACAGACAGACGTCGGTTCAGCCGCTGGTCTGTGCATCTCCAGCCGGCAGGACGTTCTGGAAAGACCGGCTGATGTCAGAATGCATCGCCGTGAAGACGGTCCTGTTCGCTGCGATAAAGTTTCTGAGCGGCAATGGTGTTGGTGAGCTGATTTTCCGGTCCGTGCGGGTGATACTGCACGTCGTCGTTCAGGTAACCTGGCGAGGGCAGCGTCTGCCCGCCGACCGTGGTCTGGCATCCCGTCAGAGACAGACACAGGCCGAATGCAGCCATGGTGGCGATGAAAACTCCCTGGCCTCGAAACAACTGATTCACGGGATCGACCTTCCTGCTCCGGGGAGAATGCCGCGCCACGATTGCACAGACGCGGAAATCGTTCATTCTGCTTATCGACTCGTCACAGACGAAAATATCGTCAGAATCGTTCAAATCCCTCCTGAAACGGCTGCCGTGTCGTTCAGATACCTCCCGGCCCCGTACGTTTCGGCGAAAACTGCCGATGCACTGCTGCTGAGTCGATTGTATGAAGATTTCCGCCGTTCAGACCGACATCCGGATCGCTGACCCCGCGTCCAGCCTGGAAACCTTTCGCAACAAAATGGCTTCGGAAGCGGCCGCCGGCAGCCGGCTGGTCGTGTTTCCGGAATGTTTCGCATCGGGATACTGTTTCCGGTCGCGCGACGAAATTCTGTGTGTCGCGGAGCCGCTGGATGGCCCGTTTGTGACGGCGGCCACTGAGATCTGTCGGGACTGCGGCTGCAGCGCGGTTTTCGGCATGCTGGAACGCGACGGCAGCCGGCTGTTCAACACGGCGGTGCTGACCGGTCCGGATGGTGTCGTGGGAAGTTATCGGAAAGTCCATCTCCCCTGGCTGGGGGCCGATCGGTTCGTGGACTATGGAGATCGTCCTTTTGAGGTGTTTTCGGTGGAGGGGCTGCGTGTTGGCATGCTCATCTGCTACGACGGCGGATTTCCGGAAGCCGCACGCTGTCTGGCGCTGGACGGAGCCGACCTGATCGTTCTGCCCACCAACTGGCCTCCTGGAGCGGAATATCTGGCGGAGTATGCCGGCAACTGCCGGGCTCTGGAAAACAGCATTTACTTTCTGGCATCCAGTCGCGTGGGAACCGAACGCGGTTTCCGGTTCATTGGAAAAAGCCGCATCTGCGGACCATCCGGAAAAACTCTGGCGGCGGCCGATCATACGAGGGAATGCGTTCTGCAGTGCGACATCGATCCTCAGGCGGCCCGGCACAAACGCATCATTCGAGTCCCCGGGCAGCACGTGATCGACCGGCTGGCAGATCGGCGGCCGGAAATGTACGGGCGGCTGTGTGAACCGCACGATCTTCCTCGCCCCGGACGCGATGACAACGCGCGCTGAAACCAGATGAAACGGGGTTCGAGACGGTTTCATTCCGCGGAACGACGGACGCGCCCGTGTCGGCCCGACAGGCCGTTTCGGCCAGCGATTCCACAATGCGTTCCGGCGCCCTGCCGGCCGCCGGCCGGTCGTTGTTCCGGCTTGCGTGTTTTTGGCGGAAACATGGGCACAGGATTGTGCGGTCGCCGTCTGAAGACCGGAACGAAGGCTGTTCAGTAGATGGCGCCGTCTTCTTCCGGATGCGGCCTGAACTCCACCAGATTCGTCACGGTTCCGGGCAGTGCTCGCCGCCAGTCCTGAAGAAGAAGTTCGATGTCCACACCCAGAGGCCAGTAATCGGTCAGTTTCCTCAGTCCCATCGCGAGATTCAGAACCTCGGCGACAACGTCGTTTCCTTTGACCAGATGCCATGTGAGTTTGTCATCCAGATCGCAGATCGTTTCCACGCCTCTGCGCGTTTCCTGATACCGCATGATCATCATGGCAGCAGGTCTCCTCTGAGAATCCCCACCGTGAAATCGAGCCACTCGGGATCTCGCTGAGCGAATCCGACCGGATCATTGTACAGCAGTTCCACTCCGGACGACAGAATCTCCGTGGGGCCGCGGTCGAATCTGCCTGTGTCCGGTTTTCCCGTGTACAGGGTCCGACTCCGGACCTGATCGAAACAGGCCCACCCTTCCTGATCGTCAATCGTCATACGAACCGGTCTGGTTGGCCGGAGCCGGCCGATCGGAAGGCCGGACGTCGAATTCCCTGGTGAATCGGACGTTTGATGGCCTCGGTCTTTCACGAAGTACTGGACATCCGTTAGGCTGTCAGGAGTCGGTCTGGCCGATTCCCCGCATCACAGACGCGGCGGTTCCGGCTTTCCTGCGACTGTCCTGTCGTTCTCCGCCGGTTCGGTGAAAGCGGGGGAATGATCGAGAATTTCGGCCGCAATATCCGGTTCCAGCCGAAGCACATCGCGGAACCGAAGTCGGAACAGGAACTGCTTCAGTTCCTGGCGGAGAATCCGCGTCGGCGGTTTCGAGTGGTCGGAGCCCGGCATTCGTGGAGTGCCCTGATTCCCACGGACGATGTGTCTGTGAACCTGCGGCACCTGGATTCCATCCGTCTGACCACCCGCAGCAATGGACGGGTCATGGTGAGCGCAGGTGCCGGCTGCACAATCGATCACCTGCTGCGGGTTCTGGACCGGCACGGTCTGACGCTTCCGACCGTGGGACAGATTCGCAGTCAGACGATCGGCGGAGCGATCGCAACGGCGACTCACGGTTCCGGCCGTTACAGTCTGTCACACTATCTGAAGGGAGTACGGATCGCCGTTTTCGATCCGGAAACCGGGAAACCGGCTGTTCGTCTCATCGAACGCGGTCCCGACATGGCGGCGGCCCGCTGCAGCCTGGGATGTCTGGGGATTATTCTGGAGGTGCGTTTTTACTGCGTCCCGCAGTTTCAGGTGACCGAAAACATCATCGAAGTCGATTCGCTCGAGGAAGTTCTGCGGCTGGAACACCGCTGTCCGCTGCAGCAGTTCTACCTGATTCCTCACACCGGCCGCATCTGTGTGGCCGCCCGCCGGCCGGCCAGGGACGGTGAGCGAACGCCCCGGCCGGTGTTGTGGATGCGGCGGAGCTGGCGCTTTGTCACCGTCGGCCTTTTCATGCATCTGATGATCGTGCTCATGGCACGGATTCGCCCCGGGCGGCGCATCGTTCAGGCATTCTACCGGCGGATCTTCCCGCGTCTGTTTCTGCGGAAGAAAGATTTCACGGACACCGCTTACCGCGTTCTGACGGAGCCCCAGGAACGGTTCACTCATTACGCTTCCGAACTGTATGTCCCGGAATCGGCGATTCGGGACGCAGTTCCGTTTGTGCAGGCGGCCATCGATGCCTTCGCGAATCGGGACGGTCCGGTGCCGGCGCTGTTTGCCACAAAAATTGCTGAAGCCGATCTGACGGAACGGCTGCATCAGCTTCGGGGAACCTGGGTGCATCATTACATGATCTGCGTCCGCAAAGTGCTTCCCGACGACTCGCTGCTGTCGATGTCGGCCGGCAGCGAACCGTACTACGCATTCAGTTTCGTAACCTACGACCGGGACCGTTGGGCTTTTCGCGGTTTTTCGTCGTTTCTGTCGCAGGCCATGGCCGCCGCCTTCGGAGCCCGGCCGCACTGGGGCATGCACATCGATCTGCGTCCCGAAGAAATCGCCCGGCTGTATCCGAAATTCGACCGGTTTCGGCGGATACGCAGACGCTTCGACCGGCGGGGACAGTTCAGCAATGCGATGATTGCGGAACTGATGAAGGTTCCGGAAAGCGATTCCCGACCGGCGGTCGAAGTGCCGGAAGCAGGATGACAAGAACGGTGCTGGCCCGCGATGCCCGACGTTCCTCAGTCTGTTCAGCCGTATGCGCACGGTGAACGACATCCATCAGGCCGGAACCAGGAACGGAGCTGGCATGCTCCCCAAAAACTGGTCCAGGTGGTATGAGAGTCTCTAGCGCCCAATCGGGCAAGGAGACTGTCATGAAACGAAAACGACACACGCCGGAGCAGATCATCCGGAAGCTTCATGAAGCGGATGCGATGCTGGCGGCCGGGAAGACGATCGGCCAGGTTGCGCAGGCGCTTCAGATCAGCGAACAGACGTACCATCGCTGGCGGAATCAGTACGGTGGGATGAAGGCGGAGGAAGCCAGGCGACTGAAGGAGCTGGAGCAGGAGAACAAGCGTCTGAAGAAGCTTCTGGCGGAGGCCGAACTGGACAAGGAGATTCTGAAGGAAGCTCTGGAGGGAAACTACTGAGCCCGGCGCGGCGTCGTCAGATGGTCGATCACGTTCAGGAGAAGAAGACCGTGTCGCAACGTCGGGCATGCCGGGT
>WFTL01000069.1 GCA_015485495.1 Planctomycetaceae bacterium | reverse complement strand
GATGATCACGACCATGATGATCACGACCATGATGATCACGACCATTGAGCGCGTGGGGGGATCAGAGTTGGCATCTGCTGCGCGTCCGTTGGCCGACCGGGTACGCGGGGATTCAGCATCGTCGGCGGACAGGGAGGTCCCGGAACATGACACGGACAGTCAGACGGATGATGACGGCCGCTGCACTGTGGTGTGGAGCAGTGGTCTGGATGACGGGTGCCCAGGCGGATGAACGCGGAAAGGAAGCTGTCCAGGCGGCGTCGCGCGCCGGGCGTTTTGCATTCATCGTGTTCTATCGCACTGGTGATGAGGCCACGAAAAGCATGCACCGGACGGTGCGGGATTTCGTGGCCGATCGGTCGGATGCCGTGCTGGTGCCGGTGAACGTATCGAAGCGTTCCGAAACGCATCTGATTGAACAGTTCGATGCAACGCGACTGCCGATGCCGGCTGTCGCCGTCGTGGCTCCGAACGGTGCTGTCTGCAGTGTTCTGCCGGGGAAAGTCAGCGGGGGGCAGCTGGCATCCTGCATCGTATCACAGGGGCAGGCCGAATGTCTGAAGAGTCTCCAGGACGGGAAACTGGTTGTGCTATGCGCGCAGCCGTCTTCGGACGCTTCCCTGCCGCGTGGGGTCAAAGAGTTCGTCGCAGATGACCTGTACCGAAACCGCACGCGAGTCGTGTCGGTGCTGTCATCGGAACCGGGCGAATCCAGGTTTCTGAGGCAGCTGCGCGTGTCTGCACCGGAGGGAGAATCTGTAGTGGCCCTGATGGCTCCGCCGGGAGTCATGGTCGGCGTATTCGGTGCAGATGTGAGCGGAGCGGAGATGGCGGAGAAACTGGCGGCTGCCGGAAAATGCTGTGACGATGAAAACTGTCGCTACCGCAGAACGGCAGGCCGCCGGCGTGGTGACCCGCGGCAGTGAAGATGCTGTTGCGGACAGCAGACGAGGCAGACGCTGAGTGATTGCTGCGGCGACGAGTTGCGGGATGGTGTGTGCTGCGTCTGATTCGACGGTTTCCCTGGACGAGGAACGGAACCCATGCGACTGCGAACAATGATCTGGAAGGAGCTGTGGCAGCAGCCAGCGCCGATGCTCACGAGTCTGGCAGCAGTGACTCTGGGTGTGACCGCACTGGTGACGATCCAGCATATCACGGTGTCCTCGGAAGAAAAGATTGCGGGAGACATGGAATCGCTGGGGGCCAATGTTCTGGTGCTGCCGCCGCAGGTGTCGCTTCAGGACTATTACGCAGCGGATATGCACAGGGAGGCGATGCCGGAAGAGTATGTGACGCGTCTGGATCTGGCCCGCATGGCAGGTGTGGAGAATCTGGCTCCGAGACTGTGCGTGGAGGCAGCTGTCGATTCGATTCCGGTGACGCTGACTGGAATTCTTCCTCATAATGAAATCCAGGCGAGAAGCGCCTGGCAGGGACTGGGTATGCTGGACGGTCCCGTGGGCACGGAGCGAGGCTGCTGCAGAGCGCGCGGGGCTGATGCGGGTGTGGGAGACGCAGCGGCTGCTCCGGCAGCCGGTCGAACGATTCAGAAGCTCGGTCGACGGGAACTGATTCTGGGAGCGGATGCGGCGGCGCGGCTCGAAGCCTGCGCTGGCGATCGTCTGCAGCTTCTTGGGGAGGATTTTCGGGTGCTGGCCGTGCTTCCCGCGACGGGAACGATTGATGACAGCCGTGTGTTCGCCCACCTTCATACAGTTCAGGAACTTTCGGACGCCGGTCCCGTGGTGAATGTGATTGAGATCATGGCCTGCTGCGAAGATGCGGCGGGCAGTCTGATTCGCAGCCTGTCTCGGGAACTTCCGAACATGCGCGTCATCACGATCGCTCAGGTTGTCGAAGCACAGCTTGCTGTCAACGGTCTGATGTCGCGTCTGTCCTGGGTGTTTTTTTTCGTGCTGCTTCTGGTGGGAGCCGCGAGCATCGCCGGTGTGATGTATGCGAACGTGGCGGAACGGCGCAGAGAAATCGGTACTCTGATGGCTCTGGGAGCCACGCGAGGGTTCGTGACACGTCTGTTCCTGGGCAAAGCGATTGTTCTGGGACTGACCGGGGGGCTGGTCGGTTCGGTGATTGGTACGGTGGCGGCTGTGATCGTGGGACCGCAGCTTCTTGAGATCGCGGTGCGTCCGGTGCCGGAGCTTCCTGCAGTGGGGCTGGCTGCGGCGACGGGAGTGGCTGTTCTGGCCAGTGTGTTGCCGGCGCGTCGGGCGGCCGGACTGGACCCCTGTCTGGTGTTCAGCGAGTCGTGATCCGGCCGGCTGTCGGAACCGAATCGTGATTTCGGGAAAAGGATTTCTCTTCATGTACGAGCTCCATTCGGTCACACATGTCTATGCCCGCCGGGGGCATCATGTCACGGCACTGGATCAATGCAGCCTCGAGATCCATCCCGGAGATTTCGTGGCGATCGTGGGGCCCAGTGGCAGCGGCAAGACGACCCTGCTGTCTGTTCTGGGAGGCATGCTGGCTCCATCTTCAGGCCGCGTCCTTTTCGATGGACGCTCGCTGTATGACCTGAATGTGGAGCAGCGCGCCAGTCTGCGCGGAGAAAAAATCGGTTTTGTGTTTCAGTCTTTCGATTTGATTTCCTGGCTCAGCGCCCGGGAGAATGTGCAGGTGCCGCTGATGCTGGCAGGCCGGTCGTCGGAGTATCAGTGTCGTCGGGCCATCGAGCTGCTGAAGCGTGTCGGTCTGGCGGACTGGAGCGGGCATCGCCCTTCGGAAATGAGTCGGGGACAGCAGCAGCGGGTGGCTCTGGCACGGACACTGGCCAACGAGCCGCAGGTGATTCTGGCGGATGAACCCACGGGAAACCTGGATACGGAAACGCGTCAGCTGGTGATGGCCTGCCTGAAGGAATTCCATCAGGATGGCCGAACGATCGTCATGGTGACGCATGACGAAGTCGCAGCGGCTTTCGCCGGACGACGGATTCGGCTGGCCAGCGGAGTGTTGCAGGAGTTGTCACTGCGGAATGCTGCCTAGCGCCGTGGTCCGTCTCTGTCCGGCACGGCCTGCTGTTGCCGGGAGGACGCGAACGGTGGCGGCCGGCATCATTCTGTTCAGGGAGCGGACTTCCGGAATTCCGGCAACGGATAATCGGCCAGGGAGACTGGTTCGGAGGATTCGGCCAGTTCCTGAAGGCGTTTCCAGCCTCTGGTCAGGAGTTCCGTCTGTTCGGCAACGGTTGCAGGGTCCAGCCGATGCCGGGAAAACGGGCCGTCGACCGTGATGTCGGAAAACGGTGCCGCGGCGATGAACTGGGCCAGAACCGGACTGCACAGCAGGTGGCGTTCCGGCTCGCCCGGCAGAGCCTCCACGGGCAGGCGTCCGGTCACGTAGCGCAGATAGAGTTCGCTGTCGGCGATGGATACGACTTCTTCGCCGCAGACGTCGCAGAGGTATCCCTGTTCGCATCCGGCCATGATCGACTCACTGGATTTTCGGCAGATTCCGGGCAGGATGCACGCTGCAGACTGCTGCGACCTGATTTCGGGAGTGCCCCCGGCTTCGACTTCCTGATTCCTGGGTGATCTTCTGCATCATGCGGACACACATGATAACCATTCGGCATCTGATGTTCAGCCGCCCGCACGGTGAGTTTGCGATGAACATTCCTCGCCTGACGGTGGACCGTGGAGAGTCTGTGGTTCTGACCGGTCCCAGCGGTTCCGGAAAAACCACTCTGCTGGACCTGGCTGCCGGCATTCTGCAGGCGGAATCCGGTTCGATCATCGTGGACGGTCAGGACCTGACGGCGATGACTGAGCCGCGGCGGCGATCGTTTCGTCTGCGAAGAATCGGTCTGGTTTTCCAGAGTTTCGAGCTGATTGAGTATCTGAGTGTGATTGACAATGTGCTGTTGCCGGCGCGCATCAGTCCGGAGGTGATTCTGGACAGTGAACTGCGCAGCCGGGCAGCCCGGCTGCTGGAATGTGCGGGACTGGACAGGCTGCAGCGGCGTTCTGTGACACAGCTTTCTCAGGGTGAACAGCAGCGGGTCGCCGTCTGCCGGGCGCTGCTGATGGAGCCGACTTTGCTGCTGGCCGATGAGCCGACCGGGAATCTGGACCCGGACAATTCGCGGCGAATCATGGATCTTCTGCTGGATCAGGTCCGGCGGATGAACACGACTCTGCTGGCCGTCACGCATGACCATACCATGCTGTCTCGTTTCGATCGGGCTCTGAAATTCCAGGATCTGCTGGTTTCTGAGCAGAACCCTGCGGAGGCCGATCGTGCTTCGTAACGTCTGTTATCTGGCTTTCCGATCGCTGTGGTGGTATCGGGGACGCACGGCTGTGATCATCCTGTGTCTGGCCGTGACCCTGGGCATGCCGCTTTCCGTGCGGCTGCTGGTCGGTCGTTTTCAGGAGGAGATCCGCAGGCGGGCCGCTTCTACTCCCCTGATCATCGGCGCCCGGGGCAGCCGAATCGACCTGGTTCTGCACGGTCTGTACTTTGCTTCTGTCACGGCAGACTTCGTCACCATGGGCGAAGCGGACTATGTAACACAGTCGGGACTGGCCACGGCAATCCCTCTGCATGTGAAGTTCCGGACTCAAAGTGTCGGCCGCAGTCCAGGAGCCCCCATTGTGGGGACCACACTGGAGTATTTCGATTTTCGCGGTCTGACCGTGGCTCGGGGAGGCACTCTGTCGCGGCTGGGAGACTGTCTGCTGGGATCGGCTTTTGCCGAATCGTCCGGACTGCAGCCAGGAGACTTCCTGCTGTCGGCACCGAAAAATGCGTTCAACCTGGCAGGAGACTATCCTCTGCGAATGCGGGTGGTCGGGATTCTGGCTCCTTCTCATTCGCCTGATGACGAAGCCGTCTTTACGGACATCCGAACAGCCTGGATCATCGAAGGAATCGGGCACGGTCACCAGGAACTTTCAGAAGAGAGTACCGAACAGCTTCTGGACAGTGACGGAACTCCGGGAACTCTGACCGCCAATGCCTCCGTGCTGCCGTACACGGAAATCACGGACGAGAATGTGGCATCGTTCCATTTTCATGGAGATGAAGCCGACTTTCCGGTATCGGCATTCATTGCCGTGCCGGCCGATCGGCGTTCGCAGACTCTGCTGCTGGGGCGTTACGCTTCCGTCCGCCGGGATGCTGCGGTCTGTGTGAAGCCACTGGAAGTGGTCGAGGAACTGCTGGCGATGGTGTTTCGCGTCGAACAGGTGTTTCGGGCAGCCGCTGTGGTATCCGGAAGCGTGACCGGACTGCTGTTCGCGCTGATCGTCTTTCTGAACATTCAGCTTCGCGCACCGGAAATGGACACGATGCAGCGAATCGGCAGTGCCCGGGGAGTCACGGGGATGCTGGTTGCGACGGAAACCGGCATCATGCTGTTTCTGGCAGCGTTTCTGGCCGTGGCCGCGGCAGCGGTCATCAGCGTGCTGGGAGAAGCCTGGCTGAAGCAGTGGCTGTTCTGAGCGGTTTCCGGGGCGGTGAAACCCTTCCTTTCAGAGGGGGCATCAGGAAAGATCGGGCGCGGACGGAACACCGGGCGGTCTGCGATTCACAGTGGGGCATGCGATGAATTCTTCTTCCGTACCGGACAGCCATGTTCTGCCACTGCCGCGAACAGCAGCAGAATGGCTCCGCGTATTCGGCCCTGGAGCAGTGGTCGCATCGCTGACGATCGGCACCGGTGAACTCGTCTTTTCGTCTCGCGGCGGGGCGTTGTTCGGCTACGACATTCTCTTTCTGTTTGCCGTCATTGCTGTTCTCAAATGGGGACTCGTCACCGCATCCGCCCGCCACATGGTGCTGACCGGAGTCCATCCGTATGAGAGGATGCTGGACCTGCCCGGACCCCGCGGCTGGATGCCGATTCTGCTGCTGACGATGAGCGTCCTGTGTGTGCCCGTCTGGATGGCTTTTCATGCCGGGGTGACAGGAAACCTGATTTCGTGGATCACCGGCACCACTCAGGTTTTCCATGGAGGTCTGGACTACATCTGGGGCATGGTGCTGCTGTTCGGCGTTCTGCTGCTCGTGTTTTCCGGGAGTTATCAGGTTCTGGAACGTGTTCAGATGGCGATCGTGGCTGCTTTGCTGCTGGGAGCTGCGATTTCGCTGCTGCTTTACCAGCCGGACTGGTCCGCACTTTTCAAAGGGTTTCTGCCGAGCCCGCTGCGCTGGCCGGGCTGGGCAGAAAGAAAGTATCCGGACATCACCCGGCATTCGGTCTGGGTCGAAGCGGCCCGTTATGTGGGGGTCATCGGCGGCGGGAGTTTCGATTACCTGGCCTACACAAGCTGGCTCAGGGAGAAACACTGGGGCATTCTTCCCGGCCGGTCCGATTCGACTGTGCTGCAGGCTGCGGCCGCCGCGCCGAATCATCCGTTGCGCTGCTGGACCATGGCACCGCTTCTGGACTCTGCCATCAGTTTCTCGCTGATCATTCTGTTCAGTGCCGTGTTCGTGGCATCCGGAGCTGTGGTTCTGGGGCCTCACGAAGTGGTTCCCGACGAGCAGAATATGCTGAATCTGCAGGCGGCCTTTGTGACGCGGATTCACGCCTGGCTGCTGCCGCTGTATCTGCTGGGAGCCCTGCTCACCATGATCGGCACACTGTACGGCACCACGGAAGTGGGTGTGGCCATTGTCGATGAGATTCTTCGGTCACTGGCGACCGAATGGACGTCAGAACGTCAGCATGCTGTCAAACGTGTCGTGGTTGTCTGGAGCGGGACGATGGCCATGATGGTGCTGGCCTGGCTGTTTGTGCGCCAGGCATCGGTTTTCGACAGCTCCCCCAAGGCGGCAGCGGTGGCGGAATCCGCATCGGCGGATCAGCCGGCAGCGCAGGACAGACCCGCTGACGGATCCGATGCCACGGATCCGCCCGCGGCTGCACCGCCCCGGCTGCTGCTGGCCCTGCTGACGCCGGTGTCTTTGCTGACCGGAGTCCTGGCGTGCGGGCTGGTCTGTGGTCTGAACCTGTGGATGGACCACCGCTTTCTGCCGGAAACCCTCCGAATGCCTCGTCCGCTGTGGGGCCTGAATGTCGTCGCCGGACTGGTTTTCATCGTTGTGGGCAGCAAAGGCTGGTGGGACGGCCACCGACCGGATGCCGGATGGATTGAACAGCGCTGGTTTCCACTGACCGGCCTGGCTGTGGCGACTTTGGTCAGCGCGATGATCGCCTCCGCGCTGCAGCGCCGATCAGCACGGCAGCGAGGAACTGTTCCGGAGAGCCATCCGTCGGGCCGCCGCCGCTGAAAAAAGGAGCCGGCGGCCCGATGAGGGTTCTGGAGGCAGGGGCCGGTCAGGCGGCTCGGCGAGCGCTGTCGCGTCGTGCCGGCTGCCTGTGTTCGGGCAACGAGCCCACGACGGGGGAATCAGCGGAATCGTCCTGTGTCCTGCGTCCGGCCGGTCCAAACTGAAAGCTGAGTGCGGCGATGCCACCACAGATGATCAGAGCTGCGAAACAGCCGAAAACGGCGATCTGATTGTCAGTGAACATGGCCTGCAGATCCATCTGTCGACTCCGTGTCTGAAAAAACCGGGGTGTGCTCCTCGTGCGGAAACGAGGACTCACTGTGTGTTCTGGACTTCGGACATGGCAACGCCCCGGCTGAAGTGGTGAGTGGCGGGGGCCGGGAATCCGGACCACCGGGAACCGGGCGGTCCAAATGTCCGTATTCGGGATTCTGGGCAGACCCTGCGACGAGGAGCGTTGTATCTGAAAGCAGGGGTCGTGACGTGTGAAACTGGATGGACCAGGCCGTGTCTGCTGATCGGAGTGTGTCCGGCACTTTGAAACAGTCACCGGGGATGAAACAGATCCAGGTACGGATCGGTCTGAACCGATGCTGCGAAACAGGCAGTTTCTGCCTGCCGGAGAGATTTGCGACTGTCCCGGATACCGGTGTCATGTTTCAGGCAGCAGACAACAGGACACGCCGGAGTTCGCGCGGTGCGTCCCGACGTTTCGCCGACTGCCCAGGGGGCATCTGCGTCCTGCTGCTGGGCGTGGTGGTGTCTTGGGTCGCTGTTTCGGGATGTTCCGGACAGAAACAGCAGGCCCGCAGTCTGCTGATACAGGCGGGAGACCTTCAGCAGCAGAATCGTCATGCAGATGCTCTGAAACTGCTGGATCGGGCGGTTGCCCTGGATGACCGGCAGAGCAGCCTTCATGTGGCCCGGGGCGTGAGCCAGTTGGCGCTCGGTCAGACCGCCGCGGCCGAACTCAGCCTGCGCGCCGCCGTGCGGATCGATCCGGATCAGCCGAAGGCCTGGTGGCTGCTGGGCACGGCCTGCCGATCGCAGAACAGAATGAAGGCCGCCCTGGAGGCCCTCAGCCATGCCATCCGGCAGGATGCGGGTTTCACCGAGGCCCGTTTCGACCGGGCCTGTCTGCTGGAGACTCTGGGCAGGACGGATGAAGCTCTGCAGGATCTGACTGCGGTGCTGACCGCAGAACCGAATCATCAGGATGCTCTGTTTCGACATGCCAGGCTGGCGGCCGCTTCGGGGGATCTGCCGCTGGCCATGCAGTCGCTGAATCGTCTTCTGAGGCAGGATGTGCGATCGCACAGCGCCCGGTTCGAACGGGCTCGGGTGCGCCGACAGGCGGGCGATCTCGATCGGGCTCTGGCGGATGTCACCGTGGCCTGTCGGCTGGCGCCGCAGCGATGGGAATACCGGCAACTGAGAGCGGAACTGCTGCAGGAACTGGACCGGCCGCGGGAAGCGGCTGCCGACTGCCTGCGCGTATTTCGGTTGTGTCCGGATCGGATCGACATGCTGCGTCAGGCGGCCCACCTGTTCGGGGCTGCCGGAGACCGGCAGCAGGCCCTGACCTGCATCACAGATGTTATCGAGTCGGCTGAAGCCAGTCCGGAAGACCGTGTTCTGAGAGCGAATCTGTATCGGGCCGCCGGCAACCGGAATGCGGAGATTCGAGATCTGGAAGAGGCCTGGAGGGCCGGAGCAGCGGATGGCGCCGTCGGAACCCGGCTGGTCCATTTGAGAATGCAGCAGGGGCGGATTTCGGAGGCCCTGAGTTTGTCTTCCGAACTGCTGGCGCGGGATGACACGGACCATGCGGATCTGCTTCAGGTGCGCATCCGGGCGCTGACGGAAACAGAACAACTGACCGCTGCGATGGAAGCATGCGGGCGTCTGGCTCAGTTCGAGGATTTCCGATCTGATGCTCTGAAACAGCGGATGCTGCTGGCCGTTCGTCAGGAACTGTGGTCTCAGGCGATCGACGATTTTCGAGAACTGCAGCAGCATGATCCGGATGCGGCACAGGAGCTTGAACGTCCGTATCAGCGGGCGCGGCTGAATCGGGCGGCTGAGCGTCTGGCTGCCGGCGACGTGCCCGGAGCGATTGAGGACACATCGTCCGTTCTGGAACACGATCCGGAGCACACTGAGGCGCTGCGCCTTCGGGCACCTGCGTGGATGTCGGCCGGGAATGCCCCGGCCGCTCTGGAGGATCTGACGCATCTGTTCGCTCTGGAACCGCAGATGAATGATGATCCGGAACTGCGGTGGCTGCAGGCGGTCTGCCTGATGCATCTGAACCGGACAGAAGGACTGCACGATTGTCTGGCCGCTGTCATCCAACGGGATCCGGATCATCAGTCGGCCCGTTTTGCGCGGGCATCCCTTCTCGAACAGGAAGGACGTATTCAGGAAGCACTGCGCGATCTGGAATACGTGAAGGAGGCCAGTCCGCGAGCCGGTGATGCCCTGTGGCTGAAAGCTCGACTGCTGCAGAGACTGGGACGTTCTCAGGATGCACGAACCTGTGCCGCTCAGGCCGTTCGTCTGCTGCCCGATCGGGCCGATGTCCATCTCACATATGCTTTGATTCTGCTGCGGACTGAGGACATCGAGGCGGCCGAACGGGAACTGGACCGGGTTCTCGAGTGCGACGCATCCTCAGCGGACGGCTGGTACTGGAAGGGAAATCTTCTGGCCGCCCGACAGGAGCGATCGGAAGCAATCGCATGCTATCGAAACGCGGTCCGGCACGATCGCGATCACAGTGCGGCCTGGTACAACTGCGGAAATCTGCTTTTCGAACAGCAGGAATACGAGGCGGCGATTCGCTGCTGGGACGAAGCAGTGCGTATCGATCCGGATCTGGCCCGGGCATGGAACAACCGGGCCGCGGCACTTCTGGAACTGGGGCGTGACCTGGAAGCCGTTCAGGACTACAGGCGGGCGCTGCAGTGTCGTCCTGATTTTGTTCGCGCCTATGACAACCTGGCCTGGCTGCTGATTCGCAGCAGATACCCGGACATTCGTGACGCTGCTGAGGCTCTGGAACTGGCCCGGACGGCGTGTGAGCTGACAGGGTATGCCGACTGGGAGTGCCTCAGGACGCTCGCATGGTGCTGTGCGGAAACCGGTCGATACCACCAGGCACAGACCATCCTGCAGCAGGCGATCCGTCATGCTCCGGAATCGCGACGCGGGGAACTGTCGCAGTTGTCCCGGACCTGGCACAGGGACATGGCGCGCCGCGGTCGCCGCGGCCGCCGGCGGTCATGACGAAACGCGGCCGCCGGATTCGTCCGGGCGAACGAGCGGCCGGGCAGGACGTGCGGTCAGGTGCCCCGCCGGCCGCTGGCCGGTTCCCGGCCGACCGCGATCTCCCAGATCTCTGCGGGCCGCATCGGCCAGTCTGCTGAGACGTCTTACAACGTCCGGATGTTCGGCCGCCACGTTACGGCGACAGCTCACGTCATTCCGAAGATGAAACAGAAGCGGCTCCGTCGCGGGGCGGCTGGTGAAATGCGGATGACGCGAGAAGTCTTCAAGAGGGACGAACAGTTTCCACGGGCCGCTGCGGACTGCCTGGAGCTGGTCCTGATCGTAATAGAAGAATGCTTCATATGGTGTTCGGGCACCGGGTTCTGCCCGAATCAAAGGACCGATGTCGTGACCGTCTACCGGATGCCCGAACGGAATTCCTGCCAGACGCGCAAGCGTGGGAAACAGATCCAGCGTCGTGGCCAGTTCGGTACATTCCGTGCCGGGCGGCACCACACCGGGCCACCACATGAGAGTCGGGGTGCGGAAAGCGCCTTCTGCCGTCGTGTACCCGCGTCCGTGCAGTGGTCGATTGCTTCCCCGAGACAGGTCATCCGGGCGACCGCTGGTGGGGGCTCCGTTGTCCGACAGCCAGATGACGAGCGTCTCTTCGTGGATGTCATGCTGGCGCAGACGATCGAGAATCTGTCCGGTGGACCAGTCGATTTCTTCGACAGCGTCTCCCCACGGCCCGTTGCGGCTGTGGCCGCGAAACCGGGCAGATGAAAACGGAGCCTGTGTGCTGCCCGGCATGGGCTGGGCGAAGTACACGAAGAACGGCTGATCTGCGTGGCGGTCGATGAAAGTCAGAACCTGTTCCGTGCAGCGTTTCGTCAGCAGGTTCCGGTCGACGGGGGCTTCGACGACGTCGTCGTTCTTCAGAAGAGGCAGCGGCGGCCACAGGTGTCCGTCGTATTTCGGCGCCAGATGCCGACCGACGTCCTGAGTCATGTCGTCGCTGTAGGGAAGTCCGAAAAACGTATCGAAACCGTGACGGCATGGAAGAAATTCCGGCTGATCACCCAGATGCCATTTCCCGAAGATGCCGGTCGCGTAACCGTGTTCGCGGAGGATTTCCGGAAGTGTGATTTCATCGGGATTCAGCCCGTAAGGCGACACCGGCCGCAGCACGTGGCCATCCCGCGGGTTGACGTGCATGCCGATTCGCTGGGCGTAGCATCCGGTCAGCAGGGATGCGCGGGAGGGGGTGCAGACACCGGCCGACACGTAAAAGTGCGTGAAGCGCCGCCCCTCCCGGGCCATGCGAAGCAGGCGGGGCGTTCGGTGGACCGTCGATCCGAACGGTTCGATGTCTCCGTATCCCAGATTGTCGCAGAAAATGATGACGAAGTTCGGACGTTCGGAGATTCCGAAAGCCGCATGATGCGCTGCCACAGCCGCGAGGAAGGAGGCGGCCGCGAAGATTCGTCTGTTCGCAAACATTCTCATCAGCCGTGTGATCATCGATGCAGAGCCGTTTGACGTGGGTAAACAGGATGCCGTGATTCCGGCTGACAGCTGTTTCGGTCCGGATGGCTGTTTCGGCCCGGATGGGGAACTCACGTGAACACGGCACGGCGGCCGCGCGACACAGCCGACTGCTGTGCGAGGGGGCGTCAGGACAGGATGGGGAGAAGTTCGGAAGATCCGTGACGGACTTCCCGCGTGACGATGGATCCGATCAGGGTCGTCCCGGTGCAGTCGGAAACTTCGATTTCTGCCGTGGAACCGACCAGACGG
>WFTL01000068.1 GCA_015485495.1 Planctomycetaceae bacterium | reverse complement strand
GCTGGGATTCCGCGTGACGGAAGCCGACAACGGCCGGACCGGCCTGACACGGCTGCAGGAAGATGGACCGTTCGAAGTCGTCCTGGTCGACTGGAACATGCCGGTCATGAACGGCATCGACTTCGTCAAAGCCGTCCGTTCTGAAGATCAGTGGAAGAACCAGAAGATCGTCATGGTGACCACCGAAACCGAACCGGAACAGATGGCCCGGGCACTCATGACAGGAGTGGATGAGTTCGTGATGAAACCCTTCACTGCCGAAAGTCTGGTGGAAAAGCTGCGGTTCATCGGTGTCCGCATGCCAGATCCTCAGACGGCCTGATTCGCCTGCCGGACCCCAAACAGCCCTTTCCGTACGGAGACCTTTCCATGTCTTCTCCCATCCACGTTCTTCTGGCAGACGATTCGGTCGTCATCCGCCGCATCGTCTGCGATGTGCTCAGCGATCATCGTGATGTGCAGATCGTCGGGGCAGCCGCCGACGGCCGCCAGGCTCTGGAACTGATCGAATCCACTCATCCGGATGTCATGATTCTGGATGTGGAAATGCCGGTGATGGACGGGATCACGACACTGAAGACACTGCGGCAGACGAATCGTCGTCTGCCGGTCATCATGTTCAGCTCGCTGACCACACGAGGTGCCGAAGCAACTCTGGACGCTCTGGCTCAGGGAGCCAGTGATTACGTCGCCAAACCGGCCGGCACCGGATCGCGGTCGGAAGCGGCCGAGTATCTGAATGAGCATCTGCTGCCGCTGGTTCTGCAGTGGGGCCGGCATCACCAGCGCGGACTGAACCGCAGCGGAGGCGACAGAACCCGCCCCCGCACGACTCAGCGGATCGCGCGTTCTTCCGCAGCGGGCCGGCAGCAGTCTGTGGAACTGATTGCCATCGGATCTTCCACCGGTGGACCGAACGCTCTGGCGGATGTCCTGAAGGATCTGCCGGCCGATCTGCCGTGTCCGATCGTCATCGTGCAGCACATGCCGAAAGTGTTCACTCGTCTGCTGGCCGAACGCCTGGACAAAACCTGTTCGCTGACAGTCCGAGAAGGAACGGACGGTGCACCGATCGGTCCCGGTGAAGTCTGGATCGCCCCCGGCGATTACCACATGGTTGTGGACGGCAGCGCCGGACAGTTGCATCTGCGGCTGAATCAGGATGAACCGGAAAACTCGTGCCGGCCGGCTGTGGATGTCCTGTTTCGGTCTGTCTCTGAAGTCTGCCAGGGACGGTGTCTGGCCGTGGTGCTGACGGGAATGGGAAAGGACGGTATGGAAGGCTGCCGCCTGCTGAAGGAGAAAGGGGCTCGTATCGTGGTTCAGGACGAAGCGACCTGTGTCGTCTGGGGAATGCCTCGGGCCGTTGCAGAAGCCGGACTGGCCGACCGCGTGCTGCCACTGCCGGATATCGCATCCGAACTGATCCTGTCCTGTCGTTCGCGAACCCGCCCTGCCGCGGAAACCTGCTGAATCTGCTGACGACGTCCGTCCTTCTTTTTCGTCTGCCAACAAAACAGTCCGTCATCATGGCTCTGGCCGAATCCGACATTCAGTACCTGCAGAAAGCCATTGCCCGCGGTTCCGGAAACGTGATTCGCGAGCATCAGAGTTATCTGCTGGAAGCACGGCTGACTCCGGTGGCCCAGGCCGCCGGTCTGGACGACGTGCATGCTCTGGTTGCGGAACTGCAGCGCAGCGCCGATCGCAAACTGCAGGAAGCGGTCGTCGAAGCGATGACGATCAACGAAACCAGCTTCTTCCGGGACATGCAGCCGTTCACAGCTCTGCAGGAACAGGTGCTGCCGGAACTGATCGACAGACGAAAAACTCGACGGCAGCTTTCCGTGTGGTCGGCGGCGTCATCCAGCGGGCAGGAAGCCTACAGCATCGCCATGCTCATCCGCTCCCGCTTTCCGGAACTGGCGGACTGGCGCGTGTCCATTCTGGCCACCGATCTTTCGGAAGAAATGGTGAAGCGGACGCGGGAAGGGGTCTACAGCCAGTTCGAGGTGAACCGGGGCCTGCCCGCGTCCATGCTGGTGAAGTTCTTCGAACGGCAGGGGCTGAACTGGCAGGCCCGGCCGGAAATCCGGCAGATGATCCATGCGGAAAAAATGAATCTCGCAGAGAACTGGCGCACGACGGCGCGTCATGACATAGTGTTCATCCGGAACGTTCTCATCTATTTCGACGTTCCCATGAAGGAAACCATCCTCCGCCGCGTGCATCAGTCGATGCAGCCGGACGGATACCTTTTTCTCGGCGGCGGGGAGACCCTGCTGCAGCTCGATGTTCGCTTCGAACGGGCTGCTGTCGGCAATGCCGTCTGTTTCCGACCCACTTCCTGACAGGACAGGCTCCATGGCTACTGATCTCCAGTCGATGCAGCAGATTCTGCAGAACGTGTTCGACATCATGCTGGAAATGCCCACGAAGCCCGCCGGGGAGCCCGGCGAGGAATCCGGCTGTTCCCGCTACGTGGCCGCCATCCGCATCACGGGCGATGTGAATGAACTGATCGTCGTGGAAGCACCGGCGGAAACCGCTGCAGTCATTGGAGAAACCATGTTCGCCGCGGAACCGGGCACCCTGACCGATGACGAACTGTCCGATGCCGTCGGAGAAGTCGTCAATATGATCGGCGGCAACGTCAAGGGGATGCACAACGGCGATTCCCTGCTGTCTCTGCCCTGCGTGACCCGATCCGATGAACCGGCCGAACGGTTCCGCCAAAACGAATCGCTTTGGATCCATGTCGCCGGTCAGCCACTGTACGTGCACTGGCAGGATATGGAACACGCCCCGGTGTGAACGACGGCTGTTCTTTCCTGACGCACAGATGAGCCTGTTGATACCCAGTTTTTCCGGAGCACACTCATGAAAGTTCTCATCGTCGACGACAGCAAAGCCATGCGGATGATTGTCAAACGCACACTGGCCCGCACCGACCTGGACCGCTGCGAAGTGGTGGAAGCAGAAAACGGAGCCGAGGCTCTGACGAAAATCGAATCGGAACACCCCGACCTGGTGCTGTGCGACTGGAACATGCCGGAAATGTCGGGCATCGAATTCCTGAAGCAGCTTCGGGAATCCGGTTCTCACGTCCCCTTCGGATTCATCACATCAGAAAGCGGAGACGACACCAGACATCTCGCTCTGGAAACCGGAGCCCAGTTCATCATCACCAAACCGTTCACGCCTGAAAGTCTCAACGCAGCCCTGATGCCGTGCGTTTCCTGACCGACCGATTTCGTAACCCGTTTTTGTTGTGCGTTCTTCATCTCCCGCGAAAGTGACTGACCATGACTGCTGCAACCGTTCCGAACGCTTCCGAAATCCATGATCTGATGAGCAGCCTGTTCGGTCTGGATGTCACGTCAGCCGATGCGGCGGACCAGGACATTCACGTGATTGCCGAATATGTCGACGATGCCGGCACTCCAGTGGCCTGGATCGGCTGCGACCTGGCCGGAGCCTGCCGCATGGGAGCCGCCCTGACTCAGGTGCCCGCCGGCCGCGTCGACGAAGCGGTTGCCGACGGCCGGATCCCCGATACTCTGGCGGAAAATCTCGACGAGATCTTCAATATCTCCGTGAATCTCGTCGCCCGGCCGGACAGCCACACCGTGTTCCACCGCTCCGTGAAACGTGGGCAGGATGCGGACTTCGATGCGGTGCTGGAAGCGTTCGGAAATGCCGAACGCACCGAAGCCGGTTTCGAAATCGCTCGTTACGGAACCTGCCGCTTCGTGCCGGCCACGTGACCGATTCGCTCAGGACACGACCGTCGGGAACCGTCCCCTG
>WFTL01000067.1 GCA_015485495.1 Planctomycetaceae bacterium | reverse complement strand
GGACGGTAGACTGTCAACGCGATGGGATCCGGGCAGTTCGCTGAGCGGGCTGCGCGGCCGGGCGGGCCGGTGAGCAGGCCGGGCGGCGGCCGATCTGTCTGCTCGACCCATCCGGCGGAATCCGGGAACACCATGAGCACCATTGTATTTGTGCGGCACGGTCAGGCATCTCTGTTCGCCGAAGACTACGACAATCTGTCCGAAGCGGGACACCTGCAGGCGAAGGAGCTGGGCCGCTACATCCATCGCTACGGCCTGTCCTTCGACGAACTGTACATCGGCCCGCGACGTCGCCATGCCCAGACGGTCCAGGCCCTGCGTGAACAGGCGCCGCATCTGCCGGATGCCGCCGTCATTTCAGAATTCGACGAACATCACGTCGATCATCTCGTCTCCTCTCATCTCGACGCGCTTTGCGAACGGTTTCCGGAACTGACCGCCAGACGGAACGCCTTTCACGCCGCCGCCGGCATGCGGGACCGGCAGCGGGCTTTCGCGCGGCTGTTCGAGGCGGTGGCCGATCTGTGGGTGACAGGCACCTGTCCGCTGTTCGGAGTCGAATCGTGGTCCGATTTCTGTCAACGGGTGAATTCCGGGATCGACCGCATTCTTTCGCAGAAAGGGCGGGGACGCCGTGTCCTGGTGTCGGCATCGGCCGGAACCATCGTGGCCGCCCTGCACCGGGCTCTCGACTGCCCGGAAACCGTGGCCCTGGGACTCGGCTGGCGGATCTGGAACTGTTCGCTGACTCAGTTCGCGTTTTCCGGAAAACGTTTTACACTCGACACGTTCAACAGCATGGCCCATCTGGAAGATCGCTCCCTGTGGACGTATCGCTGATTCCGGACCGTCGATTGTGGCACAGGGACGGAAACCATCCGGCCGCCGCCATCCGACTGTCCGGCTGGAAATCTGCAGGAAGACACCATGAAAACACTCGACGAAGCCGGTCCGATTCGTCCCGGGGAAGATCTGGACGTGCCCCGTCTGGAACAGTGGCTGCGTCCGCGGCTGCCTGTGGACGGTCCTCTTTCGATTCAGCAGTTTCCCAGCGGCCATTCGAATCTCACGTATCTGATCCGAGTGGGAGATCAGGACTTCGTGCTCCGCCGTCCCCCTTTCGGAAACCAGGTCCGATCCGCTCATGATATGGGCCGGGAGTACCGTGTCCTGTCGCGTCTGTGCGAAGTTTACGAACCGGCCCCCAGGCCCGTTCTTTTCTGTGACGACAAAAGCATCATCGGCGATGAGTTCTATGTGATGGAACGGCGTTACGGGCTGATTCTGAGGCGGGACAATACGCCGGAAGACCTGAAGTCCGATCCGGAAGCACTGCATCAGGTCGGCCTGGCCCTCATCGACAACCTGGCCACCCTGCACATGCTGGATTATGAAGCGGCCGGACTGGCCGACCTTGGACGCCCGGCCGGATATGCGGAACGTCAGGTGACCGGATGGAATCAGCGTTACGAAAAAGCCAGAACAGACGACTGGCCGGAAACGGAACGCCTTGGCCGCTGGCTGCTGGATCATCTTCCGGGCGACACGGATCCGGCACTGGTCCACAACGATTATAAGTTCGACAACGTGATGCTGGCACCGGATGACTACAGCCGGATTGTCGCAGTCTTCGACTGGGAAATGGCCACCATCGGCGATCCCCTCATGGATCTCGGAACGACGCTGTCCTACTGGGTTCAGGCCGACGATGACGACGAAATTCGGCAGCTCGCCTTCGGACCGACCATGCTTCCAGGCAGCCCGCGGCGGTCGGAACTGGCAGAACGCTACGCGCAGACGACCGGGCGGGACCTGCCGGATCTGCTGTACTATTACTGTTTCGGCCTGTTCAAACTGGCCGTCATTCTGCAGCAGATTTACGCTCGATACGCTCGAGGCGTGACACGGGACCCGCGATTTGCCACACTGAACCTCGGCGTGGCTGCACTGGGACGCACCGGAGTGCGGGCGATCGAATCGGGCCGATTCTGATCCGCACCGGACACCGCGAAGACAGGGAGGCATCATGTCGCTGAAGGGAAAACGACTCGTCATTTCCGGCGCCAGCCGGGGAATCGGCAAAGCCATTGCTCTGAAGGCGGCCTCCGAAGGGGCCTGCATCGCTGTCCTGGCGAAAACCACGGAACCGGATCCTCGGATACCGGGAACCATTTTTTCGGCGGTGGATGAAATCCGTGAAGCCGGCGGCACCGGACTGGCCATCGCCACGGACATCCGCTTCGAAGACCAGGTGGAAGCAGCCGTGGAAAAGACGGTGGCGGAATTCGGCGGGATCGACATTCTGGTCAACAACGCCAGCGCCATTTTTCTGGCCGGAACGGCTGACACACCGGTGAAACGGTTCGACCTGATGCATGCGGTCAATACACGCGGCACCTGGCTGCTGTCGCAGAAGTGTCTCCCGCATCTGGCCCAGGGCGACAACCCCCACATTCTCAATCTTGCTCCGCCGCTGAACCTCGACCCGAAATGGTTCGCTCCGCATCTTGCCTACAGCATTGCCAAGGTCGGCATGAGTCTGTGTGTTCTGGGCATGGCCGAAGAATTTCGGGGCATGGGAATCGCCGTCAACGCTCTGTGGCCGGCCACTGCCAGCGCCACGGCCGCTGTGCTGAATGTTCTGGGCGGCGAACGCATGGCCCGCCGGTCGCGGCGTCCGGAAATCTGTGCGGACGCCGCCTGCCTCATTCTGCGTCGCGACAGCAGCGTCTGCACCGGCAACTTCTTCATCGACGAAGACGTGCTGCGGGAAGAAGGCATCGACGATCTGTCGTCCTACGCGGTCGACCCGGACGCCACTTTGCTGCCCGACTTTTTCGTGGGTTGACGTTCCATGCCACAGCGGCGCATCGCCCGTATGCCTCTGCACGGCGGCCGGGCACCGGCCTGGCTGTTCCGCCGTATGACGCATCTGGCCGGT
>WFTL01000066.1 GCA_015485495.1 Planctomycetaceae bacterium | reverse complement strand
TTGTCCCGGGCAGGAGGCATCGTGTCCACGCGGCTCGCTTCATAGAGCGTAAACACGTACCGGCACACCAGATCCCGGTGCTGTTCCAGCAGCCACGCGTACTGTTCCGCCAGCAGCCGGGGATCCGGCGCATCCGCATCATCGGCCACCGCCCGCGCACACCCCATCACGGCGATCGCGGCCGCAAGTCCGGTCCTCATCATTCTTCAGACTCCCGCAGTCACCAGATGCCTGCGTGCCCGTCGACGGCACAGACAGCATCCGAAGTCGAACACCACGAACCACCAACAAACGGACGACACACTGCGGACTTTCTCTGCGAAGCAGGACGGTCACTCAAATGCAGTTGTCGCCCACCGTATCCCAGGCCATTGTACCCGTCTCGTGCATACAATCGTCCGCATCGTATTCTCTGCCGACCGCACAGACCTTTTCGTCTCCGGGAAGACAGTCGCGGCACTCACTGACAACGCTCAGATCGTACACACATGTTCCAATGCAGCCGGGACCCTCATCCCATTTCACCCAGCCTGAAAGCGCACTGAAACACGACTCGCAGTGATCGTCGCAGTCGACCTCGCATTTTGGCCGAGTATTTCCAGAACAGCGATGATTTGCTGTACGGTCGACGGCGCAGCGATAACCGCCTGCCGATGGACTGCTGTGCAGCTCGTCATCCTTTTTCGTGATTGTGCCAGGGCTGACACAGTCCCGGTATCCTGGCGCCACCGGACCGGATTCGGCGACCACGATCCCCGCCACACCCGAACAGACCAGCACCACCGCCGCCAGAAACTGAATGCTGTCAGACATTTTCATAAGGGTTCTCCTGTATCTCCCATTGACAGAAGATCACCGCCTGCCCGGAAGCGAAACAAGCGGGATCGACAGTTCCTCTTCATGCAGCACATCCGTGTGGATGATCAGTTCATCGACGCCCGCATCCGTTTTGTCAGCGGGCAGAATCGTCAGTTCCAGGTCATGGACCGAAGCGGCATCGGTCGGAGTCGGCGTCGAAATGCGAACACGGCCAGGACTGCTGACACTGAGGATCCGGAAAGTCGATCCGTCACGATGCTTCACCGTCAGGTTCAGTGGTTCGGCATCACTCGGAGATCCCGACAGAAGAATGCGTCCAGGACGGACCTCAAACGATGTCGTTTTCTCGAAAGTCACTCGCATCATGCTTTCATATTCGTTTCGCCCCGACTGATAAACCGCCGTGAGGTATGCGTCGTACACCTGACACGGATGCTTCGCAGGCAGCGACACCGCAACCGAGAACGTGACGATGGTTTGCTCCACACCCTGGTCCACAACGGAACGTTCCGTCGCAACGGGTCGGACGGTGACATACGGACTGGAAGAGTCGCAGCGGACGAATGTGAGGTCGTCGATGAAGGGCGGCCGGCTGAGGACAAGGTCGATCTGCCGCTCCATCTTCTCACGACCGCGAAACGCGCCGAACAGAACACTTTCGGCCGGCCAGCGAACGGCTCGTTCGATGTGAGCGCTGATTCCGCACTTCCACACTTCATCGGAATCCGTCGTCAGAAATGCCCAGAATGTCTTTGGCCCGCCGGACAGCTTTTCATGAGAAACGGACAGCGAAACACGTGTCTCTTGCCCGGGGCGCAGCTCCAGCGTGGACAACGATGCTTTCGCGCAGGCGCAACTGGTCCGGACATCCGTGATCGTGATGACTTTCGGCGAGTCATTCAGAATCGGAAACGTGTGGATCACGCCGGAATCGGAGATGTTCCTGCCATCCATCCAGAGAGAATCGCCCAGCGTGTACACGAGGCCGAGATCGGACCAGTACCGGGCGCCGTCGCGCCGTACACCTGACGCCTGCACATCGCGGTCCGGGCCCTTCTGAGCGCCATCGATCTCCGCGGTTGCGGCGGAACCCTGATTCTCCTGCGAAAAACGGTTCACGACACCGATCTGGCGATCGCTGTCCGCGAAGAAAATATTCAGGAGAATGAGTGCGGCAATGAGCAGCGGCAATGCAGCGCGGTACACGACAGGTTCACCCGGACAAACAGTATTCAGGGAAACCAATGCAATCGCACGTCAGACGGGCCGACATGCAGGGAATCTGTCCTTCATTCTGTTGTGTTGCCGTCCGGCGATGATGCAGGTGCCGGGCATGGTTTCGGTGATCGTGGTCTCTGACTTCCAAAATCACCGGTGCCGGCCAGTGAAAGACGTCCGTGATGAGCGACCCGCCTGCCGTACGAATCTGTCTGGCATTTTTCGAAAAACGAAGTCACCCGCGTGCTGTGATGGAGCGGGTGTTCCGGCGTCACGTGACGTCGCCACCGGTCGGTTCGCGACGGTGGTTCCGGATCCGGCCTGCCCGATGCGGCGTCTCCGTGGCTCTGCGGCTCCGTGAGAAATCCCTTTTCGGCATCGAATCGTTCTGTTCAACTGGCGAAGAGGGAATGATCCATTCCGTTTGGCCGCACGAGTTCTGGTTCTCACGTTCTGGTTCTCACGGAGGCGCTGAGACGCGGAGTTTCGGAGTCCCGACAGACCCCGAGCCGTTCGGAAAGGTGTGCCTGCGTGTCCGTCGACGGCGATGACGTACAGGCGAACGATTACTGCTTCCTGGCTGACCGCAGTCCGGCGATCCGAATGCCGCCCAGTACGATCAGTCCGGCCGCCAGCCAGTACGGCAGCGCGGCGGAATGTCCCAGAAGACGGAATCCGACATAAGGACCGATGATGCGGGCCAGTGAGGAGAGGCTCTGTCCGGTCCCCAGCACGGCTCCCTGTTCATCCGAATCGGCAGCCAGTGACAGCAGCGACTGAAGCGACGGCGTCAGGGCGGAATAGCCGATGGTCAGTACGGGCAGCACTCCCCAGAGGGTCGCTGCCGGCAGCAGATGCTCGCCCGTCACGGCCGTCACCACGAATCCGACGGCCATCAGAATCACTCCGGCCATCGCCATACGCCATTCGCCCACCCGAGGCAGCAGGCGGCGCACCAGCACGCCCTGACCGATGAGCAGAACGAACCCGATGTACGCGAAGAAAATGAAATTGCTCGTGTCCCCATAGCCGAATTCCCGCGTCAGCAGTGCCAGAGTGCTTTCGAACTGAGCGAACGCGAACGTCGTGATGAACATGGCCAGCAGAATGGCGGAAAAACGAGCTGACCGCAGGTGACTGAGTACTCTCCGCACGTGCAGTCCCCGCCCGGCCTCAGCATCCGCTCCCGCACGTTCCGCTCCGGACGGCGCCCGTGATTCCGGCAGCCGGACGACTGCGAAAAGAAGTGCCACGAAGGACAACCCCGCAGCAAGAAATCCGGGAACGGCCGATGGAGGTTCCAGGAGAGCCTCCCGCAGCTCCGTTCGAGTGCGTGGAACGTTCAGGTAGCGCCGCAAAGCCGCGCGGTCGGCCGACGTCAGATCCGCCTTGTACGCTTCCACCAGTGCCATATCGGCTGGTTCGTCGGAATCCGGCCAGGCCGCAATGGCGGCGATTTCGTCATCGGAAAGCGCCAGTGTCGGCGCATCGCTGGTCGACACGGCCCCGATCAGCGGACCAAACGTGAACCCGATTCCGAAAGCCGCACCAATCAGAGCCATGCCTTTACCGCGTCCGGCCGCTCCGGTGCAGTCTGCAATCACAGCCTGGGCCGTGGCGATGGTCGCCCCGGCAATGCCGGCGGCGATCCGGCTGATGAACAGCCACGTCACCGCATCCAGCCCCAGCAGCAGGTCGTGCCGTCCGAACGTCGTCACGTATCCGAACAGCAGATAGGAAACGGTCGATCCCGCCAGTCCGACCAGAAGAACGGGCCGCCGGCCGATGCGATCGGACAGACTGCCCCACAGCGGTGCAAACAGAAACTGCATCGCTGAAAAGGACGCCATGAGCAGACCGATGGTGGCATGCGACGCCCGAAAATACAGGCTGTATCGCGGCAGCAGCGGCAGAACAATCCCGAATCCCAGCAGATCGATGAAGACAACCACGAACACGATCAGCAGAGTGGCCCGGTGCCCGGACGAACTGCTGTCGGAAGAATCAACAACGGAATCAGACATCAGCAGACAGACAGACAGACAGGTTTTGAACGAACGGCGCAGATGCATTCGGTCGGGCAGTGTCTCAGATCGCCCCGTTCCCTGCAAAACAGACGGACACAGCCACCGTCAGAAGCCGGACCACAGCAGAACACCTGCCCCGCCGGAACAAACCGGCCGTGGCATGTCGTGACGATCTGAAACGGACATCCGGCAGACATCACCCTCCGGCCCCATCATCATCCGGGATCCGTTCATCCACTGTGTAGATCTTCGCGTCGCGCAGAAAAAATCTCAGACGCACACGGCGGCCCGCCAGTTCCCGACCGTCGTTTCCGTTCCACGTCAACGGCAATGAACGACCGTCCTGATTTTCGATCAGACAGCCGGACATTTCATAACCGGGCACAGTTTCGCCGTCTGCATCCTGCACTTCCACCATGATCACCGCCTGGCCCGGATCTTCGCCGGGTCGATAACGTGCCTGAGCGTTCAGAGTCAGTCCGGCTGAAGGCATGGTGAAAGGCAGCGTACTGAAGAAACCGTTCGACCGACAGGCCGCATAGAAGATGCGGTTTTCCGGCAGAGCCGCGATGTCGCCCTGCCGGCTGTAGAACAGAAACACTCCGTCGTGGACGAAAGGCCCCTGCAGGGGTGTCCAGATGGTCTTTTCCACAGCGTCCGTTTCGCGAAACGGACGCTGCCAGTTCACTCCATCCCGGCTGATCGCCCATTCGGTCATGTAGCGGGAACTGTGGCGTGTCGTGGCACGTCGCGGATTGGCTTCCTGAGGATGCGGAAGATAGTCCAGCAGCAGCATGGCATACCGCCCCTGACAGGGAAACACAGCACATCGATACAGTTCCAGATCCTTCGGATCCTTCTCGTCGGGACGCCACAGCCGCTGCCCCTGAAGAAACGGCGGAGAAAACGATGTCCACGTCACGGCATCAACGGAACGACGAAACGACAGGACCCGCCGAAAGCTGCCGATGTTGTCCGGAAAGCGTTTCGGGAATGGCTCCAGTGTGTGCTGGTAGTTGACGAACAGCTTCAGACGATGGTGCCAGGTGACACACATCGCATCGTGATCGCCATAAGCCCGGTCTGTCAGCAGCCGCCAGTCAATGCCATCGTCACTGCGAAACACATGCAGGGCCGACGGCGCCCAGCAAAACAGAAACAGCGCCCCGTCAGCCGGACGGCGCACAATGTTCGAAAACCCCTGCCAGTCCCGATTCACGCATCGGAAAATCGTCTTCGCATCCGTGAACAGACGTCCGTCGCGGGTCTGACAGCGGACAACTTCCACAGCGCGCTTCGACCGTTCGGACCAGTTCGTGTAACGCCAGCCGTACACATAACGCCCGTCGTCCGGACCGGGAGCATCGCATGCGTAGTGCATTTCCGGATACCCGACAGCTCGACCGTCCCGCCGCAACGGTTCGGCCCCGAAACGGATCCGGCCATCCGTTTCCACAACATCCTGGCCGTCCCAGAAAATGAGCGGCAGCTTCCTTCCACCGGCCGCCTCCGGCCCTGCCCCCGCAACAAAAGCCGGAAACACGACTGCCACGGCAAACAGCCCTCGAAAGACACCTGCCACCATCCACTCACCTCACTCAACCTGCTGACAACACCTGCACAGTCCCCCCCCCCCACGATTTCAGCAGAAGTTCCATCGTTTGCGAACACATCCGAACCAGGATCTCCCTTTTCTTTCTGCGACATCCTGTTCCGCCTGCCGACAACTCATGGAATCGCAGGGATATCCGGAAATCTTCGCACACGGGCCGGCCCGACCGGACACACCAGCGGCCGAAATGTGGTTTCTACCGCCCTTCGCTCTCGGTCAGCAGGAGGCTGCCGGGGAGGAAATGTCCGGTGCTCGCCGGGAATCAGAGAGATTCAGCATCGTGTCGCGGCAGAGAAACCCGACGTTGCGGACGATGGATTCGCGCATCTGCCGGCCGGCTTCGGTCTGCTGAGGACAGGGAAGGAATTCCAGGTCGATCTGCAGCCGCCGGGCCACGTCGGCTGCGAGAATCGGCCACAGCACGCCGATGTCGCCCACCACCGGAAGACTGCCCGGCAGCCGGGCAAATCCTGACATTTCCATCCGAAACGGAACCTTCAGCAGCTTCGTTTTCGGTAGGCCTCGATTGATGGCTTCCTGAACGGTCGACGAACGGCGTTCGATTTCCCACACACGCTGCAGACCGGGATCCAGATCGAAGCGAATGAGGGTTTTGTCGCGCAGCGAATACACGGGATGGCCATCGCGGGCCGCCCAGATGCCATGTCCGGTGAATGTTTCGAACGGCCCGTCGTGGATTTCCTGAGTCAGAGCCACGGCCGATTCCACGATCACATCGGCTTCTGCCATCATGCGGGCGATGCGGGCGGCGCGTTCGGTAATCGACAGACTGTCGCCGATGGCCAGTCCGACGCCGCCACCGCCGACCAGCTGAGGAATCGTGACGAGAACCGGAACACCGGCGCGCCAGCCGGCTCCGATCATCGTCCGCGGATCGGCGCCCCGTCCCGCCACTTCTTCGAACGGACGCCCTTCAACTTTCGCCCGCTGCAGCACTTCCACAGCAATCCGTTCCGTGCGGTAACCCAGCGGGTAGGCCATGTTCCCGGCCGCCTTGATGATTTCGTCGCCTTCCGTCTCCCGCAGACGCTGCAGCAGCGGGCGATCCAGAGGCATTTCCCGGGCGAGAGTTTCCATCTGCTGTTCATCCAGCAGCGACAGTTCGAAATGACCGCCCAGCGGCAGTTCATCCGGGGAAAATCCGCATTGCGTCCCGTCGACCCGGCGAACGCGGTCCAGAGTCCCCGCCATCTCGTGCGCCACGACGGCCGAACTGGTCGTCACACCGTCCACAATGCCTTTGTCGATGAGTTCCGCAATGAGCGTCGTGACGCCTTCGTGCAGATTCGGACCGCTGCCGGTTACAATCACGACCCGACCGCCGGCTTCTTTGGCAGAGACGATCCGATCGGCCGCCTGCTTCAGGTGATCGCGGGTTTCCTGCGACAGTGCCTGTTCCAGGTCGGCAATGACATCGGCATGAATCGGGAAAAATGTGCCCATCGAAAAGTGCTCCGTGCCAAACAGGGAAAAAACCGCAGCAAGAACCAGCGGGACCGCCTATGTCCGGCCCCGCTGTTTCAGCATCATTTCGCCTCGCTGCAGATCATCGGCCGTGTCGATGCTGAAACCGGCCAGTTCGCTGTCCTGGCAGGTCGTGATCACGCACCGCAGACGGTACCCATGTTCCAGAACCCGCAGCTGTTCCAGACCTTCGACCTGTTCCAGAATGGTCGGCGGCAGTCCCGCAAGCGTCGTCAGAAAATCGCGGCGGTATACATACAGTCCCACGTGTTCGTACACCGTGTGTTCCACGCTGTTGTGGGGCGCCGGAATGAGGGAACGGGAAAAGTACAGACCGTTGCCCTGTCGATCGATCACCGCCTTGACGACGCCCGGATCCTGGAGATCTTCCGGGCGGTGAATGGGATGGATCAGAGTGGCCATCGGCAGACTGCGGTCGTCGATCAGCGGCCGCACGGTTTCATCGATCATACGCGGATCGATGAACGGCTGATCCCCCTGAACGTTGACGATGATGTCGTCTGCTGCGGTGCCGAGACATTCGGCTGCCTGGGCCAGTCGATCGGTGCCGCTGGCACAGTCGGGTGATGTCATCACAAAATCGCCTCCGAAGGCCTTCACCGCCGCGGCAATCCGTTCGTCATCGGTCGCCACGACAACCCGGGTCACCGACGCGGCCGTCCGCGTCTGTTCCCACACACGCTGAATCATGGGACGACCCAGTATGGGGGCCAGAGGTTTTCCCGGCAGCCGCGACGATGCATAGCGGGCCGGGATCATGGCAATCACGTCTCCCACAGGATTGCTCCATCTGTCTTTGTCCGGCCCACAGCCGCTCCGGATCGATCCGACACTTCAGGATTCCTGTTCTTCCAGCCGTTTCAGGTGGAAGTGATACGGTCCGAGCTGTCCGCCGTAGTTCCCGGCGGACACCCGCAGAATGCCGGGACAGCCCGCAGCCGCATCGCGTCCGACCCGCATGGCCCGGGCCACGGCCGTTTCCGTCAGACCATCGATGACGATTTCATAAACGGCGTTTTCTCCTGCCTGCAGAGCCGTGTCGGTGCGGGCCGTCAGAGTGGGACACCAGCGATGACTTGTACTGGCTTTGAGCCGGCTGTATTTCGATCCGACTTTCGATCCGCTGCGTACGAAGCCGGACGGAAACGGCAGGATGACATCTTCAAGATCCGAGATGTTCCGGACGGCGCAACGGGCAGCCGCAATGGCTTCGGACTGAGATCGCCCGCAGATGAGCAGATTTCCGCCGCCGACGCCCTGAACGGTCCCGAACGCGTCTTCGCAGAGAAATTCACCGTCCATGACGGGAATCCGCCAGTACCGGGTGGCCCCGATCATCCGTGAACTCTGAAAGCCGTCGCCGAAAAAACGCAGCCGACCTCCCACCCGGATCCGATCTTTCCGGTCCCGGGCCGCCAGTCCGGAATAACAGGCCGTTGTGGGACAGGTCAGGACATTCTGGCCCACGCGGTTCGTGACCGCCGTTTCCAGAGCGGAACGGCTGAACGCGAAGGCCAGCACGGCGATTCCCGGCCGCCCGTCGGGAGTGTCCGATTCTGTCAGAAACTGTTCGATGCCGCACTCCGCATCGCAGCCGATCACGCTGGATGCGTTTCCGCAGAATTCCATGGCGGCATGAGCCGCCAGGTCGAGATCCCACGCGGTGATGATCAGCCGCGTGGCCGCCATCGGAAACGCCTCGGCGAACGTATCGTCGATCGCCGCTGATGGAGAAACGGCCGCAGTCATGGGAGGCAGCTTCGACCTTCTGGAAATGCTTCGGGCCGCCGGATCGGCCGCCTGCGCGGCCCGGCACGGTCATTCATCAGACGTTGTACCGTTTTCGCATTCGATTCCCAGCATCACGGAATTCAGGCCGCTGCCGATTCCCAGAAGTGCCAGGCGGGTTCCGGGATCGGGCGGCGTGTCTTCCAGCCCCATGGCCAGGGCCATGGGCAAAGCCGCCGCACCCGTGTTTCCGAAACGTTCCACCGTCGGATAATCGATCGCCGGATCGAGCTGCAGACGTTCCATGAGCATCGTTCGGTGCTGCCGGCCCACCTGGTGCGTGAAGACCCGGTGCGGCGGCTTTCCGGCCCAGCCCAGAATGTCCTGGGTGCGCGCCCAGTTTCGTTCTGCCAGAGCAATTCCCGCGTGCAGCAGGGCTTCGGAATCGGTTTCCATGCGAGGCCGGCTGTCCCCATGCTGTCCGCTGTCGATGCCGCCGGCACACAGCCGATGAGCACTCGAATCGGACAGAAACGATCCGCCCAGCAGCCGGTATCCGGACCGGCTGAGCGATCGGTGGCAAAGCACCACTGCGGCGGATCCGGATCCCACAGTCAATGATGCGAAGGCCGGTTTGATCGACTGCCGCGTCAGATCCGGATCCTTCAGCAGACTGTCGATGGTGCCTTCCACAAGAGTTCGCCCGGTCTCTGTTCCCACAACGATTCCGGCCTGAATCCGCCCCAGCTCGATCATGTCGGCGATGTGCAGCATGCCGTTCAGCAGTCCCAGACAGGCATTGCTGATGTCCAGCACCAGACAGTCGTCCGGCAGACCGGATTCCGCATGGACTCCGGCCGCCGTGGCCGGTTCCATCTGATCACGGCACACCGATCCGTGAATCAGAGCACCGAAGGTGTCCGGCGCGATCCCTGATCGCTCCACCGCCAGGCGGACCGTCTGCACGCTGATCTGACCGGGGCGGGTTCCGGGATCGTAAAACCGCCGTTCCCGAATCCCGGTCATCAGTTCCAGCCGACCGGCCGGCAGGCCCAGTCGCGTGTAAACCGGTTCCAGTCGTTCTTCGATTGCAGACGAAGTCACCACATGCGGTGCGGGGTGATGCACAACCGCTTCAACACACACATGGTGATATCGCATGGAACGTAACGGCGCGGTCGGTCGCACACGGTGCGAAACATGTCAGACGAACGAAACGGACGCATTCTCGACGGACCATTCCGTCGGCGACCGCTTCCCATCAGAAATCAGAAGGAAATCGTTTCCACGGACTGTCCGCTGGCTTCCAGACGCTGAGTCAGATCCTGGATTTCTTCCAGCAGACCGCTGCGGCGCAGTTCATCCGGAGCGGACCGGTCGCGGGTTTCCAGCATGACAGATCTCCGCACGAACCTCAGGCCCCGCAGCAGAAGATCGCGTTCGTGATCCGTCAGATCGATGTGCACCGTGTCGTTCATCCCGGGTGTTCCGAGCAGGAGTCGTGAAACAGGCCGCAGCGACGGCAGAAATCGGACAGACCGCAACGGACCGGACAGACCCGGGATCCATCAGAGTGCGGCTTCTGTCTGAATGCCGTTCCGGAACGGCATCTGGCCGGCCGGACGCCCCTGCAGGCCAGTGTACGCACCGCTCAGCGGGATCTCAACAGGCAGCCCGCCTGACGGCAGAATCCGGCGCCCGGACCGCACCACACGCTTTCGCTGCGCGATGAATCGTGGTGAATCCTGACGCAGAAACAGATTTCTGCAAGCGATCCCTCACCGAACACGGCTCCCCCGCGCGGATTGCCGACCCGCACTGTCGGGTTCTGCCGACTGCGGAAACCCGGATGCCTGCGGGCAGGCCGGACAACCCGGAAACTTCTCCAGACAGATGTTCCGGAAGCTCCGCTGCCCTCCCCCGCGATGGTGTTTATGACGGGGACCGATCAATGGCCCTCAGATTTCCCGCACGGTACGCTTCGGACATCGCTTTGGGGATTTCCGCTTCGGCCAGGACCACGGCGGCCTGATGTTCCTGAGTGCGGGCGCGCATTTCCTGTTCCTGGGCCACCGCACGAGCACGTCGCTCTTCGGCCCGGGCCCGGGCAATCCGGACATCCGCTTCGGCCTGATCCGCCTGCAGCCGGGCCCCCACGTTGTCTCCCACATCGATATCGGCAATATCGATGGAAACGATTTCGTAGGCGGTGTGAGCGTCCAGACCCTTGGCCAGCACGGCTTCTGCGATGAGCACCGGGTTGGCCAGCACTTCCTTGTGCGTCTGACAGGATCCGATCGCCGAGACGATGCCTTCTCCCACCCGGGCAATGATCGTTTCTTCCGTCGCCCCTCCAATGAGCTGGCTCAGATTCGTCCGCACGGTCACGCGGGCCCGGGCCTTCAGCTGAATGCCGTCCCGGGCGACACCGTCAAGCGTCTGCCGCCCGTGTCGCGACGGATCCGGACAGTCGATCACCTTGGTCTTCACGCTGGTCTGAACCGCTTCCAGAACATTCCGTCCGGCCAGATCGATGGCAGCGGCCGTGTTCCAGTCCAGATCGATGCCGGCTTTCTGAGCAGCCACGAGGGCACGCACCACGATCGGCACGTTGCCGCCGGCCAGATAATGCGATTCGAGGGCATTGGTGGAAATCCCTTTCAGCCCCGCCTGCACGGCCATGATGCGGGAATCGACGATCACCCCGGGATGCACCTTTTTCAGCTTCATCACGACAAGCTGCAGCGGCCCGATCAGAGCCCCCGATGTCAGGGCGCGGATCCACAGAGGAAACACGGGGGCGAACATGGCCAGAAACACCAGCAGGCCCAGCACCACGATCGCCACGATGCCGTACAGCAGTATCTGGAGCGGTTCGATGGCCGACAAAAGCAGCAGCGGATTCAGTGACAGCATGGTTCCATCCCGGTGTTCAGACGGATTGAACGGGCAGAAGTTTCGAGTTTAGAAGACGGTTGGCAGACTGTGCAAAGCCTGCGTCCCTGTTTTCTTTCCGGAATTCGATCGCGTGAGTGGTTTCCACCCCGCAGTGTGATACCAATTCTCCCGTCCGCCAATCGCCCGACAGGCTCGTCTGCCGCGGACGGACACGTCGGTCAATTGAACGTTCGTGGCGATCGGGTAGGATCCGGCCGCCAGCGGCGCTGCTGCACGACAACGGCCGCCGAAACGCCGCGGATCAGAAGAATCCTGAAATCCGCCGTCCGCAGCGACTGTTTCACCGATGTCGTTATCTGTACGTGCGGACGACATTCTGCACAGACGAACCATCCGGGAATCTGTTCAAACATCCAGCGAAAGCCGTGACCATGAGTATCGAAGAACGCGTATCGGAACTGGGACTGCAGCTCCCCGACCCTCCGGGCCCCGGAGGAACCTACAGTCCGGTGCTGATCACCGGATCGACGGCCTATGTGTCCGGCCATGGCCCCGTGCTGCCGGACGGTTCGATGATCACCGGACGTGTGGGAGACGACCTGACCGAAGAGCAGGGTGTCGCCGCCGCCCGCACCGTGGGGCTGACGATGCTGGCCACTCTGCGAGCACAGCTTGGCAGCCTCGACCGCGTCCGCCGCATCGTCAAAGTGCTGGGCATGGTCAATGCATCGCCCGATTTTCAAAATCACCCGCAGGTGATCAACGGCTTCAGTGATCTCATGGTGGACATCTGGGGAGAAAACGGACGGGCCGCCCGCAGCGCTGTGGGCATGGGATCTCTGCCCGGGAACATCGCCGTCGAAATCGAAGCGATCATCGAACTGAACGACTGACAGCCGCCCCCGGTTCGTGCTCAGCTTTCGAAACCGGGCAGCAGACCGTGCACAGAAAAGAACCGATCGGCAGCCGCGCAGTGTGCCTGCCGATCGGTGTCGGTCTGTCAGACGAATGTGCGTCCGAAGCGACTATTCGAATGAGCCTTTCGTTGTCGTTCTGCGCTGCAGCGACACTCCGAAATACACATCGAAGGAATCCACTTCACAGATGTTGTCCGTGTAGCCGTCAGTCGCGGCATTCGCGTTCGCCGGATCAACGGGGAATCCCGGATTGAAGAATCCGTCCCCATTGAGGTCATGCAGAACTTTGACACTGCCGTCTGCCATCAGCACATTGGCAGATCCGTTGTGCACCGCGTAAAAGTCCCGAGTGTCCTGCAGCACCAGGCCCAAAGTCGAACTGCCGGCCAGTGAAGCGGCAACGGCAGTGGTGACCGCTTCGCCCCGTTTGGGAAACGCCCGGGGATCAAGATCGGTCACCGGAATGCCGCCCGTCCCCGTCGCCGGGTCATACGGCAGGCCGAAGTTGTTCGCATCCATCAGCTCAATGCTGTCGTTGCCGGCCGTACTCACCACACGGGCGGGCCCGTCGTTCTGAGTTTCCGCCAGTCGAACACCGCTCACCAGTCCGCGATCCACATCAATCGTCGCACTCAGAATCGCTTCATTGGCATCACCCGGAGCCGCGTCGGCCATGAGAGGAATGGACGAAGAGGGAATGTCGGACGTGCTCAGCTGAGACTGCCGCAGCGGCCCCATGGAGCGTCCGAAATCCTTGCAGTCCTTTCCATCGTACACCATCACTCCGGCAGCAGAATCGTAACCGGTCAGCAGGCCGCCGCGGCCCATATGCCAGCTTGTGGCATAATTGGTGTTCAGGCCTTTTCGGATCGCCGCCGCTGTCAGACTCACCGGATCCGTGTACGTGTTGCCGTCGAAAACGGCCGATGCACCGGCAGCAGACCAGTCCGTGTTGAACGGACCGATTCCCACGCGGTCCGCCGGTGCATTGGATCCGTCCGATGTGGCCGTACCACCGATCATGTCGTTGAGTTTTTCCAGCCCCTTCAGTTCGCTGGACGGGCACAGCATATCCGACGGCAGTCCGCCTTTGACCTGAATGACATTCGCAGCCCAGCTGTAGAGACCGGGGTCGCCATCGCGCTTCAGGTCGAAGGCACCGGAACACAGGCGGCGAAGCGGATCCGTATCGCTCCACGAATACAGTGCAATGCCGATCTGCCGCAGATTGTTCTTACATTGAGTCTTTCGAGCGGCCTCGCGAGCCGACTGAACTGCAGGCAGCACGATCGCCGCGAGTATGGCGATGATGCTGATGACAACCAGGAGTTCGATAAGGGTGAAACCGGTGCGTGCCGGTTTCACCGGAACAGTCTGGACACGTTTCATGATGGCTTCCTTTTGTCGTCGAAGGTTTCTGAGTTTTCGGTTCGAATTGCCTGCATCTCACACGACATGCAGATCGTCCTGTTCGTCTGTCTGATGTGTCGGGAACTCCGGAGCCTCTGCGTGTTCGGCGTTCCCGGACACAGTTCCGGAAACGCCTGTCCCCGCGTCCGGGGACGCCCGCATTCTGCGGCGGACTGTTCAGAGACTGTGAAGACGCCAGGAGGAATTCGTGAATCCCGGCCGGCGGGGACGCCGTCAGGACAAATCCGTCTGCCGCCGGCAGCACAGCACGCGGCAGACGCGGACAAAACCGGTGTTTCCGGAACACCGACTCACCGGACCGCCCTGTTCTCAACTGCAGGAACAGGTTCGTTCCGCCGTCTGATCAGAAACGCATCTGCCGTCACAGGTTCTGTCAGCAGATCATCCGCGGCTGGAAACAATCGTTCGGAATCTGCCGCTTGCGTACGGCCTTTCCGCGACGGACAATGACGTTTCCGGCTGTGACTGAAAGGACTGTCCACCTGACGGCCCGGTGGATTTCTTTTTCTTCCGCAGAAGACAGATGCGGACAATACAGGCATCGCACAGGGACGCGACGCGTTTTCGTCTGATACGTTTTCATCGGAACAGACGTCCGAACAGAAAGGTCTGTAATCGCCATGCGTCGACTGCCCGGAATCCCCCTGTGTCTTTCCGTTTCGCTGTCTGTTCTGACGGCCCTGCCATCCGGTGCCTTCGGGCAGCTTCTTCCTCAGGCACGCCCCGAAACGGTCGGGCTTTCGGCGCAGCGTCTGGAACGGATCGATCGGCACATTCAGGGCTACATCGACCGGAAGGAAGCGGCCGGGGCTGTTGGTCTGATCGCCCGCCAGGGGAAAGTGGCCTGGGTGAAAACCTGGGGCCACCAGGACCGGGAAGCCGGCGTGCCGATGGCGGAAGACACCATCTTTCGCATCTATTCCATGTCGAAACCCATCACGACGGTGGCCGTCATGATGCTTCATGAAGAAGGCCATTTCTTTCTGGACGATCCGCTGTCGCGGTTTCTTCCGGAATTCGCCGACATGCAGGTGCAGACGGAAACCGAAGATCCGGAAACCGGACAGATCACCATCGCGACGCGTCCGGCCGGGCGGCCTGTCACGATCCGCGATCTGCTGCGGCACACGGCCGGTTTCACCTACGGCGTCTTTGGCAGGACCCAGGTGGATCAGGCTTATCGCGACGCGGGCGTGCTGGTGGAGGACCGTGATCTGGAGGAGATGTGCGGCAAACTGGCAAAGATTCCGCTGCGATTCGAACCGGGAACCCGCTGGCATTACAGCGTGTCTGTCGACGTGGCCGGCCGCCTGGTGGAAGTCGTCTCCGGAATGCGGTTCGATAAGTTTCTGAAGGAACGCATTTTTCTTCCGCTGCAGATGAACGACACCGGTTTCCATGTGCCCGAAGACCGCATGGCCCGTTTTGCGGTTCTGTACAAACCACTGGGGCAGCCGACCGGTCGCGATGCCTTCCTGCAGCCCCCGCCCAAAACGCGGCTCATCGAACCGCTTCGGCACAGCGAACTGGCGTCCTTCGGCGAAGACACGACCTTCTTTTCCGGCGGCGGTGGGCTCGTGTCGACCGCTCAGGACTATCTGCACTTCTGTCAGATGCTTCTGAACGGCGGTCATCTGGCAGGACGCCGCATTCTTTCCCGCAAATCCGTCGAACTGATGACGGCCGATCATCTGCACGGCATCGACGGTTTCGAAAAAGGCCGCACCTTCGGCCTGGGATTCGCCATTCTGCAGGATCTCGGGCAGTCCGACCGGCTGGGATCAGAAGGAACGTTCGACTGGGGCGGCGCCGCGGGAACGAAATTCTGGATCGATCCGCGCGAGCAGCTCATCGGCATCTTCATGGTCCAGATTCTGCCGCATCGCACGCGGATGGGCGACGAATTCCGTCAGCTCACCTACCAGGCCATCGCCGACTGATTTCGACCACGGCCCCGGGAAGGACACTTCGAGCTTCCCGACCGGTGGCAGAATCTGCCTGTCTGAATCAGCGGCGAGCGGTCCGGCTGCTTCCGACCAGGGCCGTCCGGCCGGACGGACAGTCGGCAGATCCGGTCGGTCTGCCATGTCGGCTGCGGCGCTGTTCCCGGAAAAGTCGCCACAATCCGTACAATTCGTCTGCGGTCTGACTGCAGGAATGGTCGAACTATTACCGGTAGCTGGCGGACAGCTCCGGCAGAAATGCGGAAGGAGCTTCCGGACAGTTGTGCGAATCGGAGGGGGGCTTCGATTTCGCCGGCCGATGTCTGCACCGCCGCGGCACTGCTGCCGTGTTTCGTCGGTGTGCTCACAACTGAATTCCGGGGAGCAACATGCGGACGCCGTTGAGTCGGTCTGCGCGCCGTCAGGTATCCGGCACTCTCGCAGTGCTGTGGGTGCTTCTGGCCGCGCCCGTGTCCGCTCAGCAGCCGCTGCATGATCTGGCCCGCCGCGCGGGTCTGCAGATCGTGGCGGAAGGGCAGTCCGGCCGACGGCTGCGCGACACCAGCATCCGGCAGTTTCCCTGGCAGCAGATGTCAGCGGACAGTCGTCGTCAGGTGCGAAAAATCGTCGACCGATGTGCCCAGTATCGGCGTCTGCCTGAATTCCGGTATCCGGTCGACCCGGCCACGTACCGTTACCTGGTGAACCATCCCGACGTGGCGGTCAGCACATGGCGAGCCATGCAGATTTCTCAGGTGAATCTGTGGCAGGTGGGTCCCCGGGAATTCGAAACGACCGCTCCGGACGGCTCCGGCGGCCGGGCCGTCATTCTGTACCGCGATGCGGAACAGTGTCTGGTGCTGTGCGACGGGACGTACCGGAGTCCGCTTCTGCCGCGTCCCATCACCGCGTCCGCTCTGCTGTGGCTGCGTTACCGCCTGCAGGAAACCGATCAGGGAGAAACCTTCGTCCGTCAGAAACTCGACGTGTTCCTGTCCTTTCCGTCAGCGGCGATGAGAGCCATGGCGGTGCTGGCCTCGCCCATCACCAACATGATGATCGATCGCAATGCCTTCGAAGTGTCTCTGTACGCCCGCATGATGTCTCAGGCCGTCACACACGATCCGGAATGGGTGCGGCAGATCGCCTGGAGGCTCGATGGCGTGGATCCCCGGCGGCGGCAGGAACTGGCCGACCTGACGCAGCTTCGAAATCGGACCCTGCCTGCCGACGACGGCCGCGACCGCACCGCGGCCGTCCGTCGGCAGCCGGATTCGGAGAGCGATTCCCGGGCCGCCCGCATGGTGTCCACGATCGTGATCCATGAACGGTCTCTGCCGGATCCGAATGAACAGTCCGATTTCGGCGACGACGGACCGGATTCCGTTTTTCTTCCTTCCGCCGAAACAGAAGCCGCATCGTCCCGATCGGATTCGAAGGACGACACAGAACGGCAGCAGCGCGAAGCGGAACTCATGCACCTGGCCCGCGCCATGGCGACTGCGGCCGCGGAATCGTCTGCCGAAGAAGCAGTCGACCCGTCCGTGTCATGCTCCGGCACCGTCTCCCGATCGCGTCCGCCGGAATCGTCCGGATGGCGCCGGCGGGAAGAATCGGAGAAGCCGTCCCCTTCCCGCTGACCGGACAGGGGACCGCCGGCGCATCCCGGCTGCCATGGAACCCGACGAATGCGGGGACGATGATGCGGACATGAACGATGACATCCTCGCAGGTGCCGACGATTCCTTCTACAGCCTGCCGACTTCGTGCGCCTATCTTCCCGGACGCCGGGCGCGCTTCGAATACCGCCTGGTGGGAACGCTGTCGGCGGCGCAATACGAGCAGCTGCTGGAGCGTGGCTGGCGGCGTTTCGGCCGTCTGCTGTTTCGCCCGGCCTGTCGGACCTGCCATGAATGCCTCGGTCTGCGCGTGTGTCTGCAGAAGTTCACTCCCTCCCGCAGTCAGCGTCGGTGTCTGCGGCGCAATGCCGATATCCGCATCCGGATTCAGCCTCCGTCTGTCAGCCCCCGTCATGTGCAGCTTTACAACGGCTACCATCAGGACATGCACGCACGCCGCGGATGGCCGCTGCAGCAGATCACAGAATCGGAATACGTCCGCACGTTTGTGGAAGGGGGTTTCGAATTCGCCCGCGAGTTCCTGTACTTCCGACAGGATCGCCTTGTCGGAATCGGCCTGGTGGACATGACAGATCGTGTGCAGTCGAGCGTGTACTTTGTCTGCGATCCGTCGTGGCGCTCCCGCAGCCCGGGGACGTTTTCCGTTTTGAGCGAAATTGAGACCGGCCGGGCTGCCGGTCGGGACTCTCTGTACCTGGGCTACTACATTCGTGAGTGCGGTTCGATGAACTACAAGAACCGTTTTCGCCCGTACGAACTTCTGCACGCTTTCGTGCCGGACGGACAGGTTCCGCAGTGGAATCTGCCGGACGATCCGGAGTCTTCTGTCGGCTGACATCGTGTTCGATCCGGTCCGGATCGGCGTTTTGCTGTGCATCCGTTCACCGGTTCCGCCCCGCCTTTCTTCCGACGTTTCGATGATCGACAATCTTCCTCTGACATCCTTGCGCCACAGGGCACTGACCATCGAAGGCTATTCGCGCGGGGCCGTGCAGAGTTACTGGCGCATTCCCGAACTGAAACTGGGATTCGAACTGGGCGGCAGTCCCTGGTCGTTCATGGGAACACAGACGTTTTTCGTCTCCCACACGCACCTGGATCACCTGGCAGCTCTGCCCGTCTACGTCGCCCGGCGGCGGATGATGAAAATGGCGCCCCCCGTCATTTATCTGCCGAATCAGGTGGTGGATAACGTCCACCGCATGCTCCGCGCCTGGCAGCGGCTGGATCGCGGCCGCATGCACTGTGAACTGGTCGGCGTGGAACCCGGCGAGATGATCGAGCTGTCTCGTGAGCACCGTGTCCGCGTGATTTCCACACGGCATACGGTGCCGTCGGTCGGCTACATCGTTTACGATCTCCGCAAGAAACTGAAACCCGAATACCATGGCCTGTCCGGAGACCGGATTCGTGATCTGCGGCTGTCGGGAACCGAAGTCACCCGGGAAGTGCTCTCGCCGCTGGTCTGCTTCACGGGGGACACGGCACCGGCAGGCCTGGACGATCACGAGGACGTGTTCGAATCACAGATTCTGATTACGGAAATGACATTTTTTCGGCCGGAACATCGCCGCGAAAAGGTTCACAAGTTCGGCCACATGCATCTGGACGATTTCGTGGAACGCGCCGAACGTTTTCACAACGAACTGATTATCCTGAGTCATCTGAGTACACGAACGGCGGCCGCGGCGGCCCGCAGAGCCCTGCAGCGTCATCTGCCCGATCATCTGTACCGGCGCGTGCGGCTGTGGGCCTGACCGGATGACCGTCCGGCAGCCGGACGGCCGCCGTCTGTCACCGCCTGCCGGACCGGACCACGTGTGTCCGGTCCGTCTGTTCGGCCCGGACATTCCGGAACACTGCCGGTGAAAACGGACCCATGTCGCTCCTGACTCCCTCACCTTTCCCATTCGATTTCCAGAAGTGGAAGCAGATGCCGTTCCCCGAACGGGCGCGTCTGCTGTGCGCCGACTGGGCGCGACAGGGATTCGGAACGCCGCTGCTGGTCTACACCTTCTACATCGTCAAAGCCGCCTTTTACGCCGGAATGTGGATCTGGTTCGCATCCTTTTCCGAAGCACTGGGGGGCATCGAAAGCATCGGCCGCTGGTGGAATCACCCGCAGGCGATCGTCAAAGCGATCGCCTGGAGCATGCTGTTCGAAGGTCTGGGACTGGCATCCGGCAGCGGCCCTCTGTCAGGCCGCTACCTGCCGCCGTTCGGCGGCTTCCTGTACTACCTGCGCCCGGGGACGATCCGGATTCCCCTGTGGCCGAACATACCGGTTCTGGGCGGCGATCGAAGGCGGCTTTTCGACTGCGCCGTGTATCTGCTGCATGTGCTGCAGCTTGTCCGTGTCCTCATCGCTCCCGAAGTCACTCCGGAGATTCTCTGGCCCACCGTCGCGATTCTGCCTCTGCTGGGACTGCTGGACCGGACGGCTTTTCTGTCGTCCCGTCCGGAACATTATCTGATCGCCACGATCTGTTTCCTGTTTCCTCAGGACGCCATCGCCGGCGAAAAGTGGGTGTGGTACGGAATCTGGTTCTGGGCAGCGACGTCCAAGCTGAATCGGCATTTTCCGTCCGTAATCAGCGTGATGCTCAGCAACAGCGGCCTGCTGCCAACCCGCCTGTTCCGCCGACATCTGTTTCGGGATGCTCCGCGCGACCTGCGGACAACGGCTTTCACCGACCTTCTGGCCCATTTCGGCACTGTCACCGAATACGTGTTTCCTCTGCTGCTGATGTCCGGATTCCTGTGGACCGACGGGGCACCAGGCGGTCTGCCGTCACCTGTAACGGTGGCCGGTCTGGTGATCATGCTGGGCTTCCATTCGTTCATCACCCTGTGTGTTCCGATGGGCGTCCCTCTGGAATGGAACATCATGATGGTGTACGGCGGGTTCGCTCTTTTCGGAGGGCACGAATCCGTTTCACCTTTCGTTTTCGAATCGGGCCTGCTGCCGATTCTGCTGACGATCGCGCTGGCGGTCATCCCGCTGATCGGCAACCTGTTTCCGGCCTGGGTATCCTTTCTGCTGGGCATGCGGTTCTACGCGGGCAACTGGGCGTACAGTGTCTGGCTGTTTCAGGACGATGCGGAACAGAAAATTTCCCATCATGTCACGACCGTCTCTCCGATTCTGCCGCGTCAGCTCCGCGTGTTCTACGATCCTGTAACCGTCCACACCGTACTGAGCCGCGTGATCGCCTTTCGACTCATGCATCTGCACGGCCGGGTTCTCCACGATGTTCTGCCTCTGGCCGTCGACGACATCGATCGGTACGTGTGGCGTGACGGCGAACTGGTCTGTGGAGTGACCGCGGGATGGAATTTCGGTGACGGCCATCTGCACAATGAACATCTGCTGCGGGCTCTGCAGCGGCGCTGCCGCTGGAAGCCCGGTCAGCTGCGCGTCGTTTTCGTCGACCCTCAGCCTCTGGGCCGCCCGTTTCTCGACTGGCGCGTCGTGGACGCCCAGGACGGGCTGCTGCATTCCGGACGCACATTCGTCCGGGATCTGGTCGACCGGCAGCCGTATCCTTCGGAGTGGACCTGTGAGCGAACCGACGACTGAGACGACAGCCGGTTCCGTCAGCGACCTGCCGGACATTCTGCAGACCGGACGCTGTCGCTCTGAAGACGTCATCGGCCTGTTCGACCGCCTCGATCCGGTCGATCTGCCCTTCATGACCGGACTCTGGAAGGGACGCGAAATCACGGCCGGACATCCGCAGGACGGCATTCTGGAAGCGGCCCGGTGGTACGGCAAGGAATTCGAAAATCCGGACTCTGTGCACCCTTTGCTGCACGAAGACCGTCATGGCCGCCTGTTTCGTGTGCGGCCCCGTCCCTGGCTGGTGTGGCTGAGTCTGCAGATGCCCGTCCTGAAGAGCCCTCTGCTGCGTCCGCTGACCCGAATGACCGTATCCCTGCTGCGCACGCGGCGCAGTCAGGCAAGGCTGCGGATGATGGAATATCGAGGCGTGGTGACGGCCACCATGATCTACGATCACCTGCCGATTCACGATCATTTTCGGCGTGTCAATGATCAAACGGTGCTGGGACTGATGGATCAGAAGGGAATCGGCATGCCGTTCCCTTTTCTCCTGCAGAAAATCGCACCGGAACATTCTCCCGTTCCGGAACGGCCCGATCCCTGATGAAACGGCGCACAAACGACGATGGTGCCCGCCGGCTGCAGCCGGATCATGACCGATCCGCAGTCGGCGGTGTTCGGGTTTTGTCCCGTTCCTGGAGCCAGCGGACCATGCGCGGAAACAGTTCTTCCCGCGCCGCCTGTCCGCGAATGAGCTCCCCATGGCCGAAGTCGCGGCTGAACCCTGCTTCCGTCCCGCAAAGCACCCAGGTTTTGTCGCGACCGCCGAGTGCATCGAAGATGGCGCGGCAGCCGTCAGCCGGAGCCACCTGGTCGCGCGCTCCGGCAACAATCTTGACGGGAATGGACACCTGTTCCAGAGCGGCCAGGTAATCCAGACCGTCCGTTCCGTACCATTTCCTTTTCAGGTTCCATCGGGCCCACTGAGCCAGAAGCCGGGTCGGTTCCGGTTCGTTTCCCAGAGGCAGAATGGCCCGGGGGGTGCGGCCCAGCACGGTGGTGATGCCGACCAAAGCACAAAGCCCCAGTCGGTTCCGCAGACCGCGGGCCATGTGAGTCGACTGTGTTCCCAGAGTGATCAGGCCGGCAAACTGATCCTGGTGTTCCGGATGCCGGCCCAGATACATCAGCGGCAGATGCCCTCCGCCGCTGTGCGAGACCCAGAAAAGCTGATCGGATCCGGTTCGGGTCAGCACCTCGTCAACAGCCGCCGGCAGATCATGAAACGCGGGGAATTCACTGTTTTGTCGGGAACTCACATGCCGGCTGTCTCCGTGCCCGCCCCATTCCAGCATCCAGCAGTCGAATCCGTGGCGGGCCAGGAACGTTGCCAGCGGCCGGACCGTGGCGGCGTTGGAAATGGTTCCATGCGCCACGATCACCGGCTGAGACTGCGTGCCGTCTGCCCGGATTCGGTGCAGAGCGATCCGCCCGCCCACCGGCATGGAAACCAGGCAGCAGGATTCTTTCAGATCGCAGTCAGCGGTTCTGACTGCCGGTTCACCGGCAGGCATCATGACGTCGTTCCCCGAATTGTCCCGGTCACATTCAGCCCGGTCAGCCCGATCCGGTCCGGCCGCCGGGAAAGCCGAACAGGCCAGAGTGGCTGTTGTGGCCGTTCGGCCGGAACCGCCTGCGCGTGCCCGGCCCGTTCAGCGTACCAGGCATCCGTTCCCTGCAGACAGGCATCCGCCGGTCCGCTCGGTCCATCTGTTCACGCCGCTTCGCCCTGCTTCCGGCCGCGATTCATGAACCAGATGAGAACCGGGCTGGCCACATAGATCGAACTGTAGGTTCCCACGATCACGCCGAGTGTCAGGCAGAAGGCGAATCCGTGAATCCCGGCGCCGCCGATGACATACAGGATGACGACCACCAGCAGCGTGGTCAGCGACGTCAGCAGGGTACGCGACAGGGTCTGGTTGAGAGCCGTGTTGACGATATCGGGGGTCAGATCCGGATTTTTCCCGCGGACTTCGCGGATGCGGTCGAACACGACGATCGTGTCGTTCAGGGAATATCCCACGATTGTCAGAAACGCCGCCACCATCGGCAGATTGATTCGGAAATCCGTCAGCAGCAGGGCCTGGCCGATGGGCGTGTCAGCAGCCAGGGAAGCGGCCGACACCATTCCCAGAACAATGAGAACGTCGTGTGCCAGCGCGACCACAGCGGCCACACCAAACGTGATGCTCTGAAACCGGAACCAGATGTATCCCACGATGGCCAGCAGGCTGATCACCACGGCCATCACAGCCGACTGCTTCATTTCCGTGGCAATTGCACTGGCGAATGTGTTGACTTCATCGAACAGCGGGCTGGATGCCAGTCGCGCCTGCATGGCCGACAACGCCGCTTCCAGATCTTCCTGGGGGACCTGAGCCACCGTACGCAGACGAATCTTCGTGTACTTGCGTACGCTGCGTTCCCCGGCTGTCATGCCGCTGCCTTCCAGCCCTTCCACGCCGACCAGGGCCGTGAAGTCCTGATACCGTTCTTCCGCCCCGTCACCGAGCTGCCGGAAGGCATCGGCCAGGTGATCCAGAATCGTCCCCAAAGCGACCTCATCGGAAAACTCGATGTCGACCGCGTGGCCGCCGTCGAATCGTCTCAGCCGCGTCGCCTGGACCGACTCATCGTCTTCAGGAATCTCCACGGGCACCGGAGGACTGAACGACATGGTCACTTTGCGCAGTGTCATGCCTTCGGCGTTCTGGAACGCTTCATTGACTTTCGCACTGACACGCTGTTCGGCAGACAGTTCCAGATCCTGGTTTTCTTCCGTATCCGCTTCTGAAGTCCGCAGACGAAAATGGGTGCCGCCGGTCCGAGGGTCTTCGCCGGCCAGAGTCAGCCGTTCGACCGTGAAGTGATCGGTGAACTGTGTGGCCAGCACCTTCCGGACCGCATCGGTTTCGGCCGGTTCGGTCAGTTGAAACGTGACCATCGTGCCGCCGGTGAAGTCGATGTCGTAGTTGTCTTCCGCACGCTGTGCGAAAACGAACAGGCCTCCGGCAATCAGCGTCACCGACAGCACGGCCGCCAGAGCCCGTTTTCCGACGAAATCCCAGTTCGTTTCCCCCACCAGACTGAACATCGACAGCTTTTTGATCCACCGTTTCTGTTCAGCCACTTCGAAAATCGTGCGGCCCACGAACAGAGCCGTAAACATGCTCATCACAATCCCGATGAACAGCGTCACGGCGAAGCCGCGGACATTGTCCGTGCCGATCATGAACAAAATGACGGCTGTCAGCAGTGTGGTCAGATTCGCATCGACAATCGTGGACAGCGCTCTGGAAAACCCGTTGCGGATGGACATCCGCAGGCTGGCTCCGCGCCGCTGTTCTTCCCGAATCCGCTCAAAAATCAGCACATTGGCGTCCACCGCCATCCCGATGGTCAGAACCAGACCGGCCAGGCCCGGCAGTGTGAACGTGGCTTCGATGACCATCATGGTGGACAGCACCAGAACCAGGTTCATCAGCAGGCAGAACACGGCGATCAGACCGGCGGTGCGGTAGTACAGCACCATGAATCCCACCACGGCCGCCGCCGCAATGAAAATCGCCCGCACCCCTTTGTTGCGCACGTCTTCTCCCAGCGTCGGATCCACGGTGGCTTCGGTAAGTGGCTTGGGATTGATGGGAACTTCCAGAGCCCCTGCATTCAGAACCGATGCCAGTTCATTGGCTTCCGCCATCGTGAAGTTGCCGGAAATCGTGCCGCTGCTGCTGATCCGATCCTCAATGTTCGGGGCGCTGTACAGTTTTCCGTCCAGTACGATCGCCAGAGCCCGATCGGGATGTCCGCTGCGGGGCCGGAAACGACCGGTGAGCTGTCCGAATCGCCAGGCTCCTTCGGCATTGAACCGGAATGTCACGACCGGGCTTCCCTTCTCAGGATCCATGATGACTCCGGCGTTCGTGAGAAACCGGCCGCTGACCCGCTGTTCCGGCGGATCGACCAGGACGAGATACTCTTCGCTTTCATAGGTTTCTTCAGAACCGTCATCATTCTGACGCAGAAGCTGAATCCGGCGGCGCACCACGTCGTCACGCTGCAGAAACTGAGGTCCGTCCTCATTTTCCCAGGCCGGCACCCAGCGGGCGATCACCTGGCCGGCGCCGTCCAGAACGGTTTTGACATCCAGCGGCAGAGCCTGTCCGTGCTGCATGATGGACGGCTCTTCCCGCGGATGGACCGTGATGAAGAATTCCAGAGTGCCCAGTCGCGTGATCCGCCGCTTGATCTCATCGACGGCCTGCGGGTCTTCTCCCGGAATGATCACTTCGATCCGATTGGCTCCGACCTGCCGGACCGTGATTTCTTCCTGTCCGGACGGATTGATGCGCCGCGCGACAGCTCCCACCATTTTGTCCATCACAGCCGGCGTGATTTCTTTTTCGGCAGTCGATTCGACTTCGAACACGAGGTTCGTGCCGCCGGCCAGATCGATGCCCAGCCGCAGAGTCTCTTCCAGAGGGACACCGCTGAGATAACCGGATACCAGAGGCGTCAGCGCCAGGGTCAGCGCCAGCAGGATGGCACCGATGCGGCCGCCGTAGTCCTTCACCTTCAGCAGTCCGGCCAGAAAGCTGCCGGCCACCAGAGGCAGAATGAGAATGGCAAGGACTTTGATCAGCAGCCAGATCAGCACCAGCGTTTCGCCGCCGCCGGCCGCCTCGGCCGCTTCCTGAACGGCCTCAGCCGCCTCCTGCGCAGCTTCCTGTCCGCCGGATGCCGCTTCTGCAGCGGCATCGGCGGTCTGTTGAGCCAGAGTGATCAGAGAAGTCTGAAGGTTCAACATGGACTGTGATTCCTGCTGGGACCGACACGGACGAACGGGTCGGAAGAGCAGCCGTCGGCGGAATCCGCCGCGGCCTCAGTGCGGAGTTCTGTCAACAAACGGGCGATCCGTACGGGGCGGTCATGTGTCCTGGTCTTTTCCGTCCTTGCTGTCGCCGTACAACCCCTGAATGCTGCTGCGCGTGAAACGAATCCGGGTGCCGTCGTCGACTTTCAGAGTGACCCGGTCGCTCGTCACTTCAGCCACGGTTCCGATAATGCCGCCAATCGTGACGACTTTGTCGTTCTTTTTCAGCCCGGCCATCAGTTCGTCATGTTTTCGCTGTTTTTCCTTCTGAGCTCTCAACTGAGGACGCAGAACGATGAAGTAAAACAGAACACCGATGACGATCAGAGGAAAGAACTGCTGCCACGGGCTGGCTGTTCCCCGTCCGGCAGCGCCGCCGGCGGCGGGATCGCCCCCCGCTCCGGCATCTGCCTGAGCCAGCATCCACAGGTCGGACAGGCCGACAACCAATCGATTCCAGCTCACAGCGGACATCCCGAAACAGCAGATGATGAAAAACGGCGCAGACGACCGGATGTCCGGGCAGCGCCCCGACTTCCGGAAAACCGAGGATCTTAGGACCGCCCGTTCCAGCGGGCAAGCTGATTCGCCCGGAACTCCTCGACTGTCCCGCTGTTTACTGCAATTCGGATGTCCCGGACCAGTTTCTGGTAAAACCAGATGTTGTGCAGAGACAGCAGGATCGGCCCCAGCATCTCCCGAGCCATGAACAGATGCCGCAGATAAGCCCTCGAAAACCGTGTACAGGCCGGACATTCGCAGCAGGGGTCCAGAGGAGACTCGTCACGGGCATGGACGGCGTTCCGCAGACGAACCGGTCCGGAACTGGTGAAGGCCATGGCATTGCGTCCGTTGCGGGTCGGCATGACGCAGTCGAACAGATCGATGCCCCGACAGACGGATTCGATGATGTCCGTCGGCGTTCCCACGCCCATCAGGTACCGCGGCCGGTCGGCCGGAAGCTGAGGGACCGTGAATTCCAGAGTCCGATACATGTCAGCCGGAGCCTCCCCGACACTCAGTCCGCCCACGGCGTACCCCGGAAAATCCAGAGGCAGCAGACCCTGCACCGACCGTTCTCTCAGTTCTTCATCGATTCCGCCCTGAACAATTCCGAACAGCGCCTGGTCGGAACGCCGCTGAGCATCCCGACAGCGGCGGGCCCAGCGAGTCGTCCGGTCCACGGCCGCCAGAATGCGTTCGCGGCTGTCATCAGCGGGCGGGCATTCGTCCAGACACATGATGCAGTCAGCGCCCAGATCTTCCTGAATCCGAATGGCCCGTTCCGGAGACAGTTCCAGCAGACTGCCGTCGATGTGTGATCGAAACACCACTTTTTCGTCGTCCAGCCGACGCAGCCGCGCCAGGCTGAAGACCTGGAAACCGCCGCTGTCGGTCAGAATCGGACCGTCCCAGTCCATCAGTGGATGCAGTCCCCCCAGGTCCCGCACCACTTCGGCCCCGGGCCTCAGAGCCAGATGATACGTGTTGGCCAGCAGCATCTGTGCACCGGCCTGACGAAGCTGTTCCGGCAGCAGCCCCCGGACGGTTCCCTGCGTGCCGACCGGCATGAATGCCGGCGTGTCGACGCCCCCGTGGGGCGTCTTCCAGCGCCCGGCCCGCGCCGCTGTCCGTCCGTCGCACGCTTCCAGTTCGAACGAAAACCCCGAACTCATGTGGTTTCAGCAGCCTCCGACACCCCTGACAAACAGCCGCCCCCGTGTTCCGCACAGCACGATTCGTCAGACCTGCAGAACGATTCCCGTGCCCGCGACATCATGGATGTCCCGGGCACAGTCGGCCGGGGCCGGAGAATAGGCGACGATCCCGATGGCGTCGACCAGGCTGAGAATCATCGGGAGACTTTCCGACAGGATCCCCAGGTTCTAAGATGATTCTGCTGCCGGCTGGTGCCCTGCCGACTGTCCATGAAACCGCCTGCCCGGTGGCACCCGTTTCCCTGCCGACCTGCGTCCTCCCCACAGCTCGTTTCGGAGCGTTTCCATGAGAGTTCTGCTGCAGATGCTGTCCCGTCTGACTGTTGTGAGTGCCCTTCTGATGCAGCTTCCCGTCGGGACCGGTGGAGACTGGCCGGGCTGGCGAGGCGTTCTGCGGGATGACGTGTCCACCGAAACCGGACTGCTGACCGAATGGCCCGAAGGCGGACCGAAAAAACTGTGGACCTCAACCGAAATGGGCCTGGGGTACTCGTCGTTTGCCGTCGTGGGCGACACGCTGCTGACGCTCGGTGCCGACCAGGACGAAGAACGGCTGCTGGCCGTCGACACATCCACGGGCCGTATCCGCTGGGCGACACCCGTCGGACGACAGCTCAAAAACAAATGGGGCGACGGCCCCCGCAGCACCCCCACCGTCATCGACGACCGCGTCGTCGCTCTGGGAGCCCGGGGCGACCTGATCTGTGCGTCTCTGAGCGACGGAGCCGTCCTGTGGTCACAGAGCCTGAAGGATTATGGCGGCCATATTCCGAACTGGGGCTATTCGGAATCGCCTCTGGTCGATGAAGGACGCGTCATCGTCAGCCCCGGTCACGAAGAGGGAACCGTCGCCGCCTTCGATCTGGAAACCGGGGACCTGTTGTGGCAGACGTCCGACGTCACGCAGCCCGCTCATTATTCCTCGATCATCGCTGCTGTTCACAACGGACAGCGGCAGTACATCAAACTGGGGCCGGAATCGCTGTTCGGCATCCGGGCTGCTGACGGAACGGTGCTGTGGGAAGTCCCCTGGCCAGGTCGCATCGCCGTGATCCCGACGCCGCTGTACCACGACGGTCTGGTATACGCCGCCGCCGGGTACGGTGTCGGATCGATGCTGGTGGAAGTGGGCGACAACGATGCGCAGATTCGCTACCACAACAAGGTGATGAAAAATCACCACGGCGGGGTGATTCGACTGGGCGATTACGTCTACGGTTACAGCGACGGTCCCGGCTGGGTCTGTCAGAACTTTCGCACCGGCGAAATGGTGTGGAACGAAAAACGGGCCCTGGGAAAAGGAGCCGTCAGCTGCGCCGACGGGCTGCTGTACTGTCTGGAACAGGACACCGGCGTCTGCGCTCTGGTGCGGGCCACGCCCGACGGCTGGGAAGAACGCGGGCGTCTGACTCTGGAACCTCAGTCGGAGCAGCGGTCGCCTTCCGGCCGCATCTGGTCGCATCCCGTGATTGCTCACGGACGTCTGTACCTGCGCGACCAGGAAATCCTCTGCTGCTACGACATCTCCGCGAAACCCTGACTTCGGAACGCTGACTTCCCGCCCCGCCGTCTGTCGGCCGCTGTGGACCTGGACCGCGCGCCGCTCAGGACCGATCAGCAGTCGAACCTGCCGACGAACCCGGCGGCCACGGTTCTGCCTCCGCCCCCGGAACCGGTTCGTCCAGCAGGTCATCGAAGTTCACGGTTTTCATGCGGCGGCCGAATGTGCGGGCATTCCAGGGATACAGCGTTTCGATGCGGCCGTCGGCCCGCCGGTACCAGCTCTGACACCCGGAAGCCCACACGGTTTTCGACAGCGCTTCCTGCAGTTCGTCGTTGAACCGCCGTGTCGCATCCGGACATGGAGACAGCAGACGGGAACGCCCGGCCCGCCGAATGCACTGGAGAATCCACGCAACGGTCGCTTCGGCGATGAACACGATGGAAAACGTGCCGACACCCGTGTTGGGACCGGTGGTCATGTAGTAATTGGGGAACCCGGGAATCATCACGCCGCAGTACGCTTCCGCCGCATCGGCCCAGGCGTCCCGCAGCGTCCGTCCTCCACGCCCCTGAATATCGATGAAAAAAAACTGCTTCTGAATATCGAATCCCGTGGCGTACACGATCACGTCTGCCGGGTGTTCCGTGCCGTCCGCAGTGACAACGCCGGATTCCGTGAACCGGTCGATCGGATCAGTGACCACCTGAACGTTGTCGCGGTTCAGCGCTTCGTAATAGTCGTCAGAAATCAGCATCCGCTTGCAGCCGAGTTCGAATGGCGGATCCAGCACATCGTGCAGTTCCCTGCGTCGGACTGTTTCCTTCATGTGATCCCGAATGAGGCGGGCAGCCTTTTCGCGGACCCGTCTGTTCACGATGATCGGATAGACGGCCGTTTCCAGACGCAGAAAAATGAGCGCCCGGTAAAGACGATTCCAGCCCGGCAGGTGGCGAAACAGCCAGCGGCGAAACGGTGAATATGCGAAGTCGTTCCGCGGTGCGATGTAGTTGGCCGTCCGCTGCATCACCGTGACCTGATGAGCCACCTTTGCCACCTGGGGCACAACCTGAATCGCACTGGCGGCCGATCCGATCACCACGATGCGACGGCCTTCCAGAGGCACACGGTGGTCCCAGGCGGCCGTGTGCATGGCGGCTCCGCGGAAAACGTCTCGACCGACAAAGTCGGGAATCGCCGGCTGCTGCAGCCCGCCGGTCGCATTGATCACATGCCGCGCCCGCTGCCGCCGGCCGCTGTCCAGTTCCGCTTCCCACAGTCCGGATTCTTCCAGAAACTTCAGAGAACGGACGGACGTGTTCAGGCGGATGTGGGGTCGGACACCATAGCGGTCGGCGCATCGTTCGATGTACGCCTGAATTTCCTGCTGAGGCGAAAACAGGCGTGACCAGTCGGGGTTCGGTTCGAACGAATAGCAGTACAGATGCGACGGAACATCGCAGGCGGCTCCGGGATACGTGTTCTGCCACCACGTTCCGCCGATGCCGTCATTGCGGTCGACAATGAGAAAATCCGTGATCCCTGCTTCCCGCAGCCGAATGCCGGCACAGATTCCGGAAAACCCCGCTCCGATGATCAGCACATCCCGGACAGACGATGCTTCGGAATCACCGGCCGTCCCGGATTCGGAACGCGCGTTCTGTTTCAGATGCGGCTGCAAGAAAAGCGACCTTCTCTCATGCGGGTGTGCGGCCCCCGCCTGTTCCGTCCACGCGGGATCTCCGTTCGACCGGACAGACAGTGTTCGTTACGATCGACAAATCTGTTCCGATATGTCCTGACGGTCCGAACAGGACTCTCTGCACCACAACCGGATCAGCGACAGGTTCCGATCTGATGACTTCTTTCGACGATCCCGAACGACAGACGTCTGCCGACACACGGCCGCCGCATTCGGATCCCGGTCGGCTGTGGACGGACGCCGCGCTGAAAACCGTCCAGGGATATCGGCACCTCATCGACGACGCACTGCGACAACTGACCGATACAGAAGTGTTCACACGACCGGTCCCGCATGTCAACTCCGTGGCTGTCATCCTGAATCACCTGGCGGGAAATCTGCGCAGCCGCTGGACCGATTTCCTGACCACGGACGGAGAAAAACCGGATCGCCATCGAGACCAGGAATTTCAGGAGCCGGTTCGGGATCGGACTCGACTGATGGAATCCTTCGATTCCGGCTGGCGCTGTCTGGAAACGGCCATTCGCAGCCTGGATGACGCCGCAGTGACGCAGACGGTGCGGATTCGCGGGGAGCCGCACACGGTTCCGGATGCCGTGCTGCGTTCCCTGACCCACATCGCCTGGCACGTGGGCCAGATTCTGATGATCGCCCGCATGGTTCACCAGGGTGAATGGAAGTGGCTGACAATCGCCCCGGGCGCCAGTCAGAATCACAATGCACGGACCTGGGGAACCTCGGAGGCACGTGCTGCTCTGACGTCGCAGCGCAAAGATTCTGCCAGCCCACCGTCCTGACAGGCGAAGTGTCCTTCCAGCCAGATGGGCGGAAATTCGCTGTTCGGTTTCATGACAGACACATCAGGACTGCCGGAACCGTACTTCCTTTCCGCGGACAGTTTCATCGACCCGGCCGTCGGCGAAAACCGTGCGGCCCAGAACCCAGGTGCGGACCGGCCAGCCTTTCAGGGTTTCTCCGTGCCAGGGACTCCAGCCGCACTTCGTCCGCTGCTGTTCATTGCGAACCGTCCGTTCCTGTTCCAGATCCACCAGCACCACATCGGCGTCGTAGCCGGGTTCGATGCGTCCCTTGCGGGCGATCTGCCACACGCGGGCCGGGCCTTCGCACATCCAGGACACCACCTGTTCCAGCGTGCAGCGTCCCTGATGAACGGAATTCAGCATCAGAGCCAGGGAATTCTCCACGGCAGGAAGACCGGACGGCGACTGAGGATAGGGCAGGGATTTTTCTTGTTTCGTATGAGGCGCGTGGTCCGTGGCCACGACCTGGATCGTGCCGTCCCGCAAAGCGTCCCACAGAGCCGCACAGTCCTGGGGCGTCTTGACGGACGGATTCATCTGCACAAGCGATCCCAGCCGTTCGTAGTCCCCCGTGTGGAACAGCAGATGATGGGGGCACGCTTCCGCAGAAATCCGGTCGCTCGTGGATCTGAGAAATTCCGCTTCCTGCGCGGTGGACACATGCAGCACATGAAACGGGTGTTCGTGCCGTTCGGCCAGATCCACGGCCCGCCGGGTGGCGATGAGTGCGGCGCGGTGATCCCGAATGCGGCTGTGATCGGCGTAGCAGCTTCCGCCGTTCAGTTTTGCAGCATTGGCCCGCACAGTGGCTTCATCTTCACAGTGAGCGCAGACAGGCAGCCGGGTTTCCGCGAAAATCCGCTCCAGAGCCTCCTGTTCGTCCACCAGCAGACTGCCCGTGCTGGAGCCGATGAAAATCTTGATGCCCGGTGTTCGTTCCGCCTGCTGCAGTTCGGTCAGATTGTCGGGGGTGGCGCCGATATAGAACCCGAAATTCACCACGCACCGTTCAGCAGCCCGCTGAAGTTTTTCATGCAGGGCCGCCACCGTGATCGTCGGCGGCCGGGTGTTGGGCATTTCCAGAAACGTGGTGATGCCTCCGGCTGCGCACGCCACGCTGCCGGTGTGCAGGTCTTCCTTGTGAGTGAGTCCTGGATCGCGAAAGTGCACCTGATCATCGATGACCCCGGGAATCAGATACAGGCCGGATGCATCCACGATTTCATCGGGCCGCACGTCCGGGGCCATGTCCCCCACCGCGGCAATGGTGTCTCCATCCAGCAGGACATCTTCCTGAACGATCCCGTCAGGGCGCACGACCTGGGCATTGGAAATGAGTGTAACGGACATGACGTCTCTGCAGGCCGGTGAGGAAAAACGGGGCCGCAGCCTACCGCGCCGGCCGATCGATACAAACCGTCTGCGGCCGGTCCCCGCAAAGTCCGGCGACCGGCCGTGATTTCGGTGGCAGCGTCGCGGGCCGGCCGTAATCCTGTTCGCGTTGCCAGTGCTGTTCCGTGCCGCGGCCGATCGCCGGGAGCCCCCCGGAAGCGGCCCGCGAACGAACCGACCAGCCCGCATTCTGTGAAGGTTGCCCGTTCACCGACTGCCGTGATCGCCCGATGGCCGTATCTCTTGCAGAATATGCCCGATTTCTTTCCGACCGCGACCTGCTCTGGCCGCGGGTCCCGCCACCGGTCCCGGTGCGAGCCACGCCTTCGGTGAAACGTCTGGACGGAGTTCGGGTGGTTCTTTGGGATGTGTACGGCACGCTGCTGCGGATTTCCGGCGGACGATTCTGCCTGACTCCCGAACCTCAGACGCCGCTGGAGGTGGCTCTGGAAAAGACAATCCACGAATTCAACATGTGGAACAGCATGTACCGGAAACCGGGACCGCCCTGGAAATCGATGATTCAGCAGTATCTGGACTGTCATGAACGTCTGTCGATGGTCGCTGCGCGGCGATCCGGCGATTTCGTCGAACCGGACCTGGTGGACATCTGGGAAACCATCATTTCCCGCCTGTTCGACAAGGACTACAGCTACGATGAGGATTTTTACGGGAACCGCCGCCAGTTCAGTGAGAAGGTGGCGTTCTTCTTCCACAACAGTCTGCAGGCCGTGGAAGCACGGTCCGGAGCAGTCCAGGCCATCCGTGATCTGCACGCGATCGACGTCGTTCAGGGCCTTCTGGCCGACGGACAGATCTTCACGTTCACACAGTTATTGCGGGCATTGAGCGAGCAGGGTACACTGCCTCCGCTGGGCGAAGTGTTTCGTCCCGATGCCGTGCTGCTGTCACATGAACTGGGAATCCGCAAACCGTCACGGTCGCTTTTCGAACTGATCGTCGATCGGCTGCAGTCAGCAGGGTACCGGCCGGAAGAAATTCTGCATGTCAGCTGCCGCCTGAAAACAGACCTCATTCCGGCCAAAGCCGTCGGCATGAAAACGGCCCTGCTGGCGGCCGAAAAATCGGGACTCGAAGTTTCTTCGGAACACCTCAAAGACCCGAAAACCCGTCCGGACCGGCTGATGACCGATCTTTCTCAGACGGCCCGTCTGTTCGGAATCTGTTGAACTTCCCCCGCCCACCACGCAGGATGCCA